>NZ_JAFNOU010000003.1:0-263035 GCF_026536125.1 Gilliamella sp. B3783 | reverse complement strand
GCCCGATGCCCGATGCCCGATGCCCGATGCCCGATGCCCGATGCCCGATGCCCGATTAAGACCACATTTTAACATATTTTTACCAATCCTTGTAGTGAATATCTAAATTTTTTCTTTAAAATTCATATGATTGAGTTTAATTTAATCATCAATTAATTTTGCTCTAAACCTTTAGTACCAATTTATACTAAAGTACTTTTAGCATAATATATTAGAATAGTTAATTGAGTTTGTAATGAGCTTTTCAGTAAAGAATTGTTAAGTTATCACTCAAATAAAGTGACATTTGTCTTTACACTAGACGTTTAATTTTAATACTATCTTTGATAGATTCAGAGATAACATAATAAAAAAATTTAAAAAAATGATTTTAAGTTGAAATATAGATAAATTCATTTAGTTTATACCCTTTTGCATAAAAGCAGATTTACATTACAATTATTAAATTAGATTGTAATATGTTGATGAAAACGTCTTCCTTAATAACCCTATTATAAGGAATGTTACATAATCAACATTGTTTAAGAGATGAAAAGCATGAAAAAAATAATATTACTTTTATTATTGATGGTATCTTCACCGGCATTTAGCACTATCTATGTTTATAAAGGTAATATAGCAGATAAACAAATGACTTTATATCTAGAGCCGATAAGTCAAGCTTTTTGGGTTTATGATGATGATCCTAAACAGATACAACATAAATTAAACTATGGATGTGAATTAAATAATTCCTGCTCACAGTTAACTCATCAAACCAATTTAGAACTTTATGATGCACACGATCTCTATATCGATCCTGACAATCAACAAATAAAAGCCAAAAAACAAAGTCATTATTTTATCTTTAATGATATTCATCTAATACAAAATCAAGAAACAACATTGTTAAATCAAACATTAGAGGGTTATTGGTTTAATGGTAGTAATAATCAACACTATCCGGTAAAACTTTCTCAACAATTAGTGATAGATAAAGACAGTAATACGCAATTTACTAATGTTGAATTATTACAATTAGCGTCAACTGATCATCACTATTTTACTGCCGTCTTTTCTAAACAAAAAATGGATAAAATTAAGTTAGTTGGCATTAATGTTTATGCGAAAAATAACCATCAGTTATTACAAAAAATCAAAAATTTAAACTATAGTGATAATGGTTTTATGAGCATCGACTTACAAGATATCAATTTTGATGGAATACTTGATTTAGCTATTAAAAAATACCGTTCAAGGCAAGGTGATAACTTGGATTATTATATTAATGATAAGGGAGCATTTACACCAACCCATTTATGGGGGAGTAATATAGAGTTTAATCCCAAAGACAAATCCGCCATAGGTAGCAAAGATTGTTATGACCTGGATGATAAACAACAAAGGGTCCAGACTAAAATAGAAAGTGTTTATCAATACAAAAACTATCAATATATTTTTGTAAAAAATCGTTGTCAAATCATTAATATTGACAACAAAACCCAACGAAATTGTTTAGATGCCGAATATAATGCCTGTTTACTAAACCGCAATAATATTAATCGCGAAAATCCAAATGTAATTGGTGAAGATAATATACTGTACAAGAATATGGCGTGGGATAAAGGTAAATTAATTGATGGAGTGATAGATGATTGATTATGATGCTTTTCCTGAGCAACGACAATCTTATATTCAGCAGCTGTTACAAGACAAAGGTCGAGTAGTCAATGCCGATTTAATTAAATTACTTGGTGTATCAGAACATACAATTCGCCGCGATTTACAAAAACTTGCACGTAATGGTATCTGCAAACGTGTTTATGGTGGTGCGGTCAGCCAATTAAAACAATCTGCAAGCTTTGAAACCAGAATGACACAAAGCGTTAGTGAAAAGTCATCGGTTGCTAAACGATGCGCTCAACTCATCAAAGCCAATTCTTGTATTTTTATTGACGCAGGTTCAACCTATTTGACAATGGCAAGTTATATTCCTACAAATATTGAGTTAACTATTGTGACAAATTCCCCCCAAATCGCTTCACTACTTAGTAGTCGAACTCAGGGAGAGCTTATTTTACTTGGTGGAAAAGTAAATCCACAAACCGGCAGCACCCTGGGTGCAGATACGGTAAATCAGATCCGTAACATGGTCTTTGATCAAACATTTATCGGCGTGTGTGGACTTGATCCACAAGCTGGATTAAGTGCTGTTTATTATGAAGATGCTTGTTTTAAAAAAGAGGTAATTGCCCAAAGTAATGAAGTTGTCGCCGCTGTAATAGCCGATAAAATGTTACAAATAGCTCGTTATAAAGTGGCAAAGTGTGAAGATCTCGATATCATTGTCGTCAGTCGAGAAACTAAAATTGAAGGTTTTGAGCAGGTTGATTTACAAATAGAGGTCGCCTAATAGATTCGCTCTAAGGTCGACCAAATCTCTTTTTTAGCTATTTTGCTTGTAGATTTAATAGCAATTGAATTGTTTTTAGAACAGCACTGTCAGTATTATAGCCCGTTATAAAATTTGCCTTTGCTTTCGTTTCTTCAAATGCATTACGCATGGCAAAACTATATTCCGCTTGTTCTAACAATTCAATATCGTTATAACCATCACCGAATGCCATAGTTTCGTGTGTAGTTACATTAAGCATTTGTTGTAATTTCTTGATAGTTGTACCTTTATGTACATCATAATCGGTAATATCAATCCAATTTGCTTCTGATACAACAATATAGACATTATCCTCATAAGGGGTTAAATGCATACGCGTTTGAGGGCATTGACCTGTTTCATCATAGACCGTGATTTTAATAAAATCATCAGAAATTGAACTCAGTTCATCAACTTCAATAATGGAAGCATAAGAACCACGAACTTTTTGTTTTAATCTTGCTGGTAAATCCGATCGAATCACTGCACCTTTTGCTGTACAGGCAATGATGACATGATCGGTGCCGGCTTGTTCCAATGTTTTGATAATACGTTGTCCTAAATCATTGGCTAAAAAGGAACGATAGACAAATTCTCCATTAAATTTAATCGCTGTAGCACTGTCGCCAACGATCCAAATATGTTGACTATAATCGCCAAAGAGTTCCTCGACCCGCTCACACTGTTTACCTGTACACGCAACAAAATGGACATTCTCATTTGCCATTTGCTTATACACTTTAGCAAACAGTTGGCGATCATAATCACCTTGTTCGTTTAAAAAAGTCCCGTCTAAATCACTGATAATTAATTTAATCATATATTTTTCCTTTCATGCTAATAATGAATATTTTATCAATATGATTTAGTATGATGCCTTGTGATGGATTTAGCAAGATTAAATAATACTTTTGCTTTGAGCTTTATCAAAACACACTTAAGCAAGTCTTTTACAAAATGATTAATGAATTAAAGATTAATTACTAAGATGCTGAGCATTAATAAACAACGAAGAATGTCATAAAAGTTAGTGAAAATCCAATTATCACCCGCCATATAAAAAGCATCAACATCGAGCATCAACAACCAATAAAATAGCTAATTATAGAAAAGATCCTGAATCGATACTTCCCTATTCCGTTAATCAAACCGCGCTTATCAATGCTTGTTTAGGGGTTATTAATCAAACCCCAAAACGGATAATAATAGGCAAAAAAATAGTGCTTTAATTGAAAAAAACAGAACAACTGTATATCAATGTCACCCTTTTAACAATCAAAGCATCGATAGGAACAATAATCTATTACCTCTAAATCAAATACTCGTGGCATTTTGAAAATTAAAATAGCAAAAAATTTTTATATTACTACTTAGAATAAACCATTTCAGATTCGTTTCATAAGACATTAATTAAACCTGCTACACCGTTATTTGATACAGTTTCAAATTTAAAGAAAAGGCAAAAAGTTAAGTTTTCAGGTAATTTTTTTAAAGATAGTGATACTTGTATTGATGAATCAAGCATGCGTTTAGAGGATAAATTAAAAGAGCCTGAATATACCCTCAGATTTTTTCAAGTCAGTCCTCTTTAATTCAATTATTTTCAACAATAATGATTAATTGATAAATAAAAAAGCCTGAAAATAATCTCAGGCTTTTTATATGCTCACATTGTATTATTTTCAACAATAATCAAAATTGATTATTGTTTAGCTTCAATGTTATCACCCACTAAATCCAAATGAATGGTTTTACCTGGCACAAGTTTACCAGATAGGATTTGTTGTGCTAATGGGTTTTCAATCTCTTGTTGAATTGCACGTTTTAATGGTCTTGCACCATAAATTGGGTCAAAACCAACTTTAGCAAGTTGCTCTAACGCTGCATCAGAGATATCCAATTGATAACCGCGTTCATCCAAACGTTTTTCCACATTAGCCAATTGAATTCTAGCTATCGCTTTGATATTTTCTTGACCAAGTGGATGGAATACCACTGTTTCATCAATACGATTGATAAATTCTGGTCTAAAGTGTTTTGTTACAACAGTCATTACTAATGCTTTCATTTCGTCATAACTTAATTCAACATGACCTTGTATCAAATCTGAACCTAAGTTAGATGTCATAATAATCACTGTGTTTCGGAAATCAACAGTGCGTCCTTGCCCATCGGTTAAGCGTCCATCATCTAATACTTGTAATAAAATATTAAAGACATCCGGATGCGCTTTTTCGACTTCATCCAATAAAATGACAGAATAAGGACGACGTCTCACCGCTTCGGTCAAATAACCGCCCTCTTCATATCCTACATATCCCGGAGGTGCGCCAATTAAACGTGCCACAGAGTGTTTTTCCATAAACTCGGACATATCAATTCTGACCATGGCATCTTCACTATCAAACATAAAGTTAGCTAATGATTTACAAAGCTCAGTTTTACCTACCCCAGTTGGTCCTAAGAATAAAAAAGATCCAATTGGTTTATTCGGGTCAGAAAGTCCTGCTCGGCTACGACGAATTGCATTCGCTACCGCGACAACGGCTTCGTCTTGACCAATCACGCGTTTATGTAGTGCATCTTCCATATGCAGTAATTTATCTTTCTCACTTTCAAGCATCCTTGAAACAGGAATACCCGTTGATTTAGAAAGCACTTCAGCAATCTCATTATCGGTAACTTTATTACGCAATAACTTCATGGTTTTGCCTTCTAGCTGTGTTGCCGATGCCAATTTCTTTTCCAGTTCAGGGATCTTGCCGTATTGTAACTCAGACATTTTATTAAGATCACCAGCTCGGCGCGCTTGTTCTATTTCAGTACGTGCTTTTTCCAACTCAGCTTTGATTGTCTGAGTACCCGAAACAGCAGCCTTCTCTGACTTCCACTCTTCTTCAAGTGACGCATACTCTTTTTCTTTCTCAGCAAGTTCATCGTTTAGCATCTCAAGTCGTTTTTTACTTGCATCATCAGACTCTTTCTTAAGCGCTTGTTGCTCAAGTTTAAGCTGAATAATACGGCGTTCAAGTCGATCTAATGATTCCGGTTTTGAATCCATTTGCATACGAATACTTGATGCAGCTTCATCAATTAAATCGATCGCTTTATCTGGAAGCATACGATCGGAAATATAACGATGTGATAATGTAGCTGCTGCCACAATTGCTGGATCTGTAATTTGTACATGGTGATGCAATTCATAACGTTCTTTCAAACCACGCAATATAGCAATAGTATCTTCAACAGTTGGTTCAGCCACGTAGACTTTTTGGAATCGACGCTCTAAAGCGGGATCTTTTTCAATATATTGACGATACTCATCTAAGGTAGTCGCACCAACGCAATGTAATTCACCGCGGGCTAATGCTGGTT
This sequence comes from Gilliamella sp. B3783, assembly GCF_026536125.1. NCBI lineage: Bacteria > Pseudomonadati > Pseudomonadota > Gammaproteobacteria > Orbales > Orbaceae > Gilliamella > Gilliamella sp. B3783. Next base: position 257,247 of record NZ_JAFNOU010000003.1, on the reverse strand, counting down.
TTAACATATTACCTGCATCCATTGCACCATCGCTTTTACCTGCACCAACCATGGTATGAATTTCATCAATGAATAAAATGATGCGCCCTTCTTCTTTGGCTAAATCTTTTAAAACGGCTTTTAAACGTTCTTCAAATTCACCACGGTATTTCGCACCCGCAATTAATGCGCCCATATCTAAAGACAACACACGTTTATTACGTAAACCTTCAGGTACTTCACGGTTTACAATGCGCTGTGCAAGTCCTTCGACAATAGCGGTTTTACCCACGCCAGGTTCACCGATTAACACCGGGTTATTTTTAGTACGACGCTGTAATACTTGAATTGTACGACGGATCTCTTCATCGCGCCCAATCACAGGGTCGAGTTTGCCTTGTTCAGCACGCTCGGTTAAATCGATAGTATATTTTTTCAACGCACCGCGTTGATCTTCTGCACTGGCATCGTTCACGTTATCACTTCCTCTTATTTGACTGACGGCCTGATTTAATCTGTCTTTTGTAACACCGGATTTTTTAAGAATATCACCTAAACTGCCTTTTTCTTCTAAAGCAGCTAATATAAACAGTTCTGACGAAATATAACTATCGCCATTTTTTTGCGCTAATTTGTCACAAAGATTTAATACACGAACAAACTCTTGTGAAGGCAATACTTCACCACCCACACCTTGTACTTGTGGCAATCGATCAATTGCTTGGGTTAATTCTTGTTGCAAAGCAGCAACATTCGCTCCCGCTGCTGCCAATAATGGTTTGACACTGCTACCTTCCTGATTAAGCATTGCTGATAACACATGTATCGGCTCTATATATTGATTATCTTTACCTAATGCTAATGATTGTGCATCAGCTAAAGCTTGTTGAAACTTGTTAGTGAGTTTATCTAACCTCATATTATTCTCTCCTGAGCAATAAATTTGGTATAAATGCATAAAACATTTAAACCATTTGCATGATCACTAAATAAGTGTGGAAGAGTAAATTTCAAGAGCTACAAAAAAATTTTTTTATATGATTAAAATCAAAGTAAAAGTTAAAAATCATGAAATTACTTTCGAATAAAAATAACCTCATTCACCGCCAGTTGCGAGCTAAGAAAACACTAAAAAAATTGAGTAATAAACGTTAATATTATTCGTTTAGCTGGCTAGATTTGGTCTTAAAATTTGTTGATTAGCTGTACCATTACAGCCGCATCAATTTTAATGAATTATTACTATCATAAAATAATTCAAAATGTATAGAAAGGAATAATCATCATTAAGCAAAGCGAGATTAAAATCTATGCAACTTGATACATCTTTGCCAATTAACCAAATAGACAAAACACCACAATCGTTCGATACATCAATTATTGATACGACAACATAAAGCTAACCTCAATTCTAAAATAGAATTTTATGTACTGATGTATGAGCGCTTTAATTTTAACCCAAGTATAATTTAGCGCTATTTTTTATAAAGTTTGACGAGATTTGGCAATTAATTTTAAATTGCCCAACAAAATGTTGGGGCATCTATATTGCTAATATTATTTAAGTTACTTACCTAATATAAAAAATATAATCATTACCATGTTTATTCAAAATAATGATTTTAAATGACAAAACACTAGGAATATTTTATATTAGCTTCCCCAATGTTGTTAGATTATCTAACCGTGGTTCGTAACCCATCCCACGAAAAAAAACTAGGATTTAACATGTTTAAAATAGCTAAAGAGTTTCAATTTGATGCTTGTCATATGTTAGATGGGCATAATAAAAAATGTCACAACCTTCATGGCCATACTTATAAATTATTGGTTGAGATTAGTGGTAACCTTATTGCCGATGGTTCAAGTGCTGATATGGTGATGGATTACGCAGATCTAAAGGCAACAGTCACGCAACATATTGTTGATCCACTCGATCACGCTTACCTTTATAATCAAAACAATGAAAATGAGTGTCGCATCGCGGCTTTATTACACGAAATGAATCGAAAAACTTTTGCTTTTCCTTGTCGGACGACAGCCGAAGCAATGAGTAAATTTATTTTTGATTGTTTGTCACAGTACCTACCCGTTTCGATGATTAAATTATGGGAAACACCCACTTCTTATTGTGAATATCATCGGGGCGAAAAATGACAGAGTTTCGCATTGTTGAAATCTTCGAATCTCTACAGGGCGAAGGTTATAATACAGGCATGCCAGCTATTTTTATTCGCTTTGCTGGTTGCAATTTAAATTGCCAGTGGTGTGATACCAATTTCCGTCAATTTACACGATACACGTTAGCGGACATATTAGCTAAAGTAAAAAGTTACCAAAGTAAAAATATTATTATCACTGGTGGCGAACCAACAATGGTAAAAGCATTAGCCGAATTGTTAGCACCACTTAAGCAAGCTAATTATTTTATTGCAATTGAAAGTAATGGTTTAGGTAAAGTCGATTCATTAATCGATTATATTGCCTTAAGCCCGAAGTTCTGTTATCAAACACGCTATCAAAAAATTGTTCAATCCACCGCAGATGAAGTGCGAATTGTGGCAGAAAACCACCCTGAATTTTTACCTTTTTGCCGCTATATTGAAAAACATATCAAAGCCAAACGTTACTATCTATCACCTTGTGAAAAAAATGGTGAATTTAACATGTTTGAAACCATTGAATTACTCGGCAAAATAAATCAACAGCGTAGCGAAAATAAATGGTTACTTAGTATTCAAACCCATAAATTTGCGAATATCGAATGATGAATAAATTATTTTTTTAAATTATTTAACTCAATGAAATAAATGTAGTATTGCTTGAATTTTCAGTATTGATTAAAAACTTTGTTACAAAAGATTTCGATAGCATCGAATGCATTTTGCACGCAACGACTAACGACTGAGTCAGCAAGTTTTCTATTAAAACTTTGTCGATTTTTTTATCCAATGTGTGATTTGCCCTGGCTGTATGTGCTAAAACGGTTGCTGCTAATGAGCACACCTAAACGTCATCCTATAAGGCAAATAATTTACGCTCATCGCCAATCTTGTTTAAAAAAAGCTAAAAGCAATTGGGCTTTCGGTAATCATAAAAACATCTTCAGATTTGAAATTCTGTTGTAATTGTTATCGTGTTTTTGGCTGAGGATTATCAAATTTCATCTATCTAGTTAATACCTTATTATTATAATTTTTCAGAATGTTGCCGCTTTTGAAAAACTGGGATGGTTATGGATTTTCAAACCAAATCATCGATGCCATTCTACCGGTTCTGTTTTCACGACGATAAGAGAAGAATAAATCCTGTTCAGTAAAAGTGCAGAAATTACCACCAAAAATCTTATTTATTCCCATGGCAGTTAATCTTTGTCTGGCGATTAAATAGAGGTCAGCAAGGTATTTTTGTTCTGTTTGGTTAATCAATGTAAAAGCCTGTTCAGCTTGAGGATCAATTGCTTCAAATTGTGCTTTCACTTCACCGCCTACTTCGAATTTTTTTGCACTAATAGCCGGTCCCATCCAAGCGAGGATCTGATTTTTAGGACATGAAAACTTTTTAATAGTTTGTTCTAAAATTCCATTGCAAAGCCCACGCCAACCAGCATGAGCCGCTGCAACTTCATCGCCATTAACCGAGCAAAACAGTACTGGCATACAATCAGCTGTCAACACCACGCTTACCTGCTTAGCCTGCCGAGTATACGACGCATCAGCTTCAAATCTATCATTAGCAATCATGCCGATAGCCGGTTGCAATTCCACTTCAGTAATATCTAATGCAACTGTACTATGCGTTTGATTTAACCAATAAGGTTCACTGGGAATCTGTTCTGCTTTGATTAATCGCCGACAATTTTCCGCAACATGATCTAAATCATCACCAGTGCGACTGCCCAAATTTAAACTTTCAAAAGGCGCTAGGCTTACCCCACCCTTTCGAGTGGTAGTAAATGCCCGTATGTTTTTCGGGGCTGGCCAATAAGGAGAAATCGATTTAATCATGATGCTCACCTCACCAATCTAATTCATCTTTATGTTGCTGGGTATCGTCTTGAAGCGCTAAAATTAACTTTTGCATATCCTCTGGGATAGGTGCATGCCATTCCATCTGCTCCCCAGTAATAGGATGAAATAACCGTAACATAGCAGCATGTAAGGCTTGTCTATCAAAATCGCGTAAAGTTTGTATAAATGATTCGCTTGCACCTTTTGGTGGTCTTGGTCGTCCACCATATAGAGGATCACCAACTAGTGGATGAGCAATATGAGCCATATGCACACGTATTTGGTGTGTGCGTCCCGTCTCGAGTCTTAAACGTAAGCGCGTATGGAGCCGATATTTTTCCATTACCCGATAGTGAGTAACAGCGGGTTTACCCGTTGGAAATACCGCCATGTGTGTTCGTTTTGTTGGATGACGTGTAATCGGCTCATCAATCGTCCCACCTGCGGTAATAATGCCCATGGCAACGGCTTCATATTCCCGCGTAATTTCACGTAATTGCAACGATTCAACTAAATGTGTTTGTGCAATGATTGTTTTGGCAACGACCATTAAACCGGTGGTATCTTTATCTAAGCGATGGACAATACCGGCGCGCGGAACTCGTGCTATTTCTGGATAATGATAGAGTAATGCATTTAATACGGTACCATTAGGATTGCCCGCACCAGGATGGACAACTAAATCACGCGGTTTATTAATAACTAAAATATCATCATCTTCATAAACAATATTCAATTTGATATTTTCAGGTTGATGATATGTTTCTTGCTCAATTTCTGCACTAATGGTAATTTTTTCGCCGCCTAATACTTTTTCTTTAGGCTTATTAACAATAATACCGTTGACTGTCACTTTATTATTCACAATCCACTCTTTTATTCTTGAACGTGAATAATCAGGAAAAAGCTCGGATAACGCTTGATCTAAACGCATTCCGAGTTGTGTTTGTTCTATTTCTGTTGATAATTTTAACTCGAGCATATGTAATTTATCTATTTTAAGCTGATATGTTTTAGAGTATTATATACTATTCATAGACTTTAATGTTTATTTATATTTTGGATTGAGAACTGAATGAAACTACGTTTACACTCTTTGTTAGCAATTGCTTTAAGTGGCATGTTAATTGGCTGCACAACAACAAAGCCTGATGTTGAAAATGTATCAGAATTAGAACTCCACAACAAAGCTCAAACCGAGCTAGAAAGTGGTAACATAAAATCCAGTATCACTATATTAGAGGCAATGGATAAAAATTATCCATTTGGTCCTTATTCACAACAAGTGCAACTTGATTTAATTTATGCTTATTATAAATCTGCTAATTTCCCATTAGTTATCGCGTCGGTTGACCGATTTTTAAAATTAAACCCGACTCATCCTAATATCGATTGGGTTATTTATATGCGTGGTTTAGCCAATATGGCTCAGGACAACAATATGATCCAAGGTTGGTTCAATGTTGATCGTTCAGACCGAGATCCTGACTTTGCTACCGCTGCTTTTAAAGATTTTACTTACCTGGTTTCAAGTTTTCCAACCAGTATTTACGCCGCTGATGCACAAAAACGTTTGGTATTTTTGAAAAATAGACTGTCAAGATACCAACTTAAAATAGCGGAATATTATACTCAGCGCGGTGCTTATGTTGCGGTTATTAATCGTGTTAGCCAAATGATTGCGTTATTTCCGGATACGGATTCAACTAAACAAGGTCTACTGTTAATGCGCGATGCCTATAATGAACTAGGCTTGACTAATGAAACACAAAAAACCGATACGCTTATACAAGCAAATCTTGAAAACATGCCTAAAGAAGAACAGCGCTCATTTTTATCACGCTTAACCAGCGTATTTAATGGTAACTAAAGCCGTAAGAGGCGGGATAATTACCCGCCCATCACTAAGATTATCAGCCAGCAATTACTCTGTTTGTTAATCTTATTAATGAGTTGCCTAAATTATCCCCTTTAATAAATCTATTCATACATTCACATATCGTTTGTAAAACGTGACAATAACCAATACAATTAGCAAATTATTTTTATTAGCAATAATAGATAGGACATTAATTCGTCATGCAAGAACAATATCGCCCCGATGAGATTGAAGCCAAAGTTCAACAACATTGGCAAGAAAATAAAACATTCCATGTTACCGAAGATCCCTCAAAAGAAAAGTATTACTGCTTATCAATGTTACCTTACCCATCAGGGCGGTTACACCTTGGTCATGTTCGAAACTATACTATCGGTGATACTATTTCACGCTATCAACGTTTAAATGGCAAAAATGTTTTACAACCTATTGGTTGGGATGCTTTCGGTTTACCGGCAGAAGGTGCGGCAGTGAAAAATAACACTGCACCGGCTAAATGGACCTATGAAAATATTGCTTACATGAAAAAGCAACTACAGTTATTAGGGTTTGGTTATGATTGGGATCGCGAAGTGACAACCTGCCGTCCTGAATACTACAAATGGGAACAGTGGTTTTTTACTAAACTATTTGAAAAAGGTTTAGTTTATAAAAAAACATCCGCTGTTAACTGGTGTCCGAACGATCAGACCGTCCTTGCTAATGAACAGGTGGTTGAAGGTTGCTGTTGGCGCTGTAATACCCCCGTTGAACGCAAAGAGATCCCACAATGGTTTATTAAAATTACTAATTATGCCGAAGAGTTACTTAACGATTTAGATACATTAGAAAACTGGCCAGAACAAGTTAAAACCATGCAACGTAACTGGATTGGCCGCTCTGAAGGTGTAGAGTTTGATTTTGCGGTTGAAAACTATGCTGATAAGTTACGAGTTTATACTACGCGGCCAGATACATTAATGGGTGTGAGTTTTGTGTCTGTTGCGGCAGAACACCCACTAGCGCAATTAGCAGCCCAAAATAACACCAAAATTGCTGAATTTATTGCTGAATGCAAAAATACTAAAACTGCCGAAGCCGATATGGCGACCATGGAAAAGAAAGGCATGGCGACAGGATTTTTTGCTATTCATCCATTAACAGGCGATAAAGTTCCAGTTTGGATTGCTAATTTTGTTTTAATCGAATATGGAACCGGTGCAGTAATGGCAGTACCAGGCCATGATGAACGCGATTATGAGTTTGCAAGTAAATATAATTTGCCAATTAAACCGGTAATTTTAGATCAAGATGGCAATGCGCCGGATCTTTCCGAAAATGCGTATACTCAACATGGTATATTGTTTAATTCGGGTGAATTTAATGGCCTTGATTTTGAACAAGCGTTTAATGCTATTGCCGATAAACTCATAGCGTTAGGTATTGGTGAACGTAAAGTTAATTACCGCCTACGAGATTGGGGGGTTTCTCGCCAACGTTATTGGGGTGCACCAATTCCAATGGTGACACTTGAAGATGGCACCACAATTCCTACACCAGAAGATCAACTGCCAGTTATTTTACCAGAAAATGTTGAAATGAACGGTATTACCAGTCCAATTAAAGCCGATCCTAATTGGGCAAAAACCACGGTAAATGGACAACCAGCATTGCGTGAAACGGATACCTTTGATACGTTTATGGAATCATCTTGGTATTATGCTCGTTATACTTGTCCACATTATGACAAAGGCATGTTGGACGAAAAAGCTGCCAATTATTGGTTGCCAGTCGATCAATATGTAGGGGGTATTGAACATGCCATTATGCATTTACTTTATTTTAGATTCTTCCATAAGTTAATGCGTGATTTTGGTCTAGTATCATCAGATGAACCGGCTAAGCGTTTGCTTTGCCAAGGTATGGTGTTAGCTGATGCGTTTTATTATACCAGCCCAACCAATGAACGTATTTGGGTATCGCCAACTGAGGTCACAATCGAACGTGATGAAAAAGGTCGTATTGTGAAAGCGGTAGATAGCAAAGGTAATGAGCTGGTGCATGCCGGTATGACTAAAATGTCTAAATCAAAAAATAACGGTATTGATCCGCAAGAAATGGTCGAAAAATATGGCGCCGATACTGTACGTTTGTTTATGATGTTTGCCTCACCGGCTGAGATGACCCTTGAATGGCAAGAGTCTGGCGTTGAAGGTGCCAATCGCTTTATAAAACGTGTTTGGCGTTTAGTTTATGAACACGCACAAAAAGGCAGTGTGGATAAACTTGACGTTAATGCTTTAAATGCCGATCAAAAAGCATTAAGACGTGAATTACATAAGACAATTGCTAAGGTCAGTGATGATATTGGTCGTCGTCAAACCTTCAATACTGCTATCGCTGCGGTAATGGAGTTTATGAATCGTTTGCAAAAAGCACCACAAGAATCAGCACAAGACCATGCGCTTATGGATGAAGCTTTAAATGCGATTGTTCGTTTACTTTACCCAATGATGCCTCATGCTTGTTTTGTCATGTGGCAAGCTTTAGGTCATAGTGAAACAATTGATAATACAACATGGCCTATAGCTGAAGAGTCAGCCATGGTCGAAGATGAAAAACTGATTGTTGTGCAAATTAATGGTAAAGTACGTGGTAAGTTTACCGTTCCTGCTGATGCTGATCAAGATTTGGTATTGGCGCAAGCAAAACAAGAACCGAATATCCAAAAATACTTAGCGGACGTTACTATTCGTAAAGTTATTTATGTACCAGGTAAATTATTAAATCTTGTTGTTGGTTGATACTGTTAAAATTCAAACATGGGTGGTAATACTTATGAAAAAATATATAGCCTTATTTATACTAATGGCAGTATCATTGACAGGTTGTGGTTTTCATCTACAAAATGAAACTGAAATACCAGCACGATTTAAGACGATGACTTATATCAGTTATGATCCTTATGGACAGCTTTCACGAGAAATAAAAGAATTATTACATAACAATAAAATCAAGTTAATAGATAGCGGTAATTTACAAAAAATACCAACATTAAAGATTGTTAATGATTCACTGGATCGTAATACTATATCCATCTACCAAGACGGTAAAGCAGCTGAGTATCAATTAGTATTAAAGATTGAAGCGCAGGTTGTAATTGATAATGTAAAAGTTTATCCAATTAAAGTACGTATTTTCCGTACATTTTTTGATAACCCAACAGCAGCACTTGCTAAAACAACCGAGCAAGATTTAATTGAAGATGAAATGTATAAACAAGCCGCTAAGCAAATTATTCGTAAATTGAAATCGGTTGATGCTGTTAATTAACTTTTTGACATGATTAAAATCAACGCAGACCAAATTACGACAAAATTAGGATCGCCCTATTATTTACTATTAGGCAACGATCCTTATTTACAATATTATAGCCAATCGCAGCTAAAAATCGCTTTTAAACAAGCTGGCTTTAATGAACAACTGACATTTAACATAGATAATCAAACTGATTGGCAGCCTATCTATGATAGTTGTCATGCAATGAATCTGTTTTCAACCAATACGCTTATTTTTTTAGATTTTGGTGAAAACACAATCAATGCAGCGGCGAGTTCAAAGCTGAATAGTTTAAGTGAAATACTCAATCCTGATATTGCATTAATTATCAGTTTAACCAAAATTACTAAAACTCAAGAAAATGCAGTTTGGTATAAAAAATTATCTGATAACTTAGTCGTCGTCAATTGTACTACGCCTGACACAGCTTTATTACCACAATGGATTAAAAATCATCTTCAACAAAAGCAAATAGTGGTTGAACCTGAAGCTATCGATCTTCTTTGTTATTATTACGAAGGAAATTTACTGGCATTAACGCAAATTATTGAACAATTAAAGTTATTATATACAAATCAAACAATAACTTATGATCAGGTTGAAAGTAATATTAATGATTCAGCCATATTTACCCCATATCACTGGATTGATGCAATGGTTGCTCACAAAACAAAGCGAGCAACCCACATTTTACAGCAATTAAAAATGAATGATTTTGAACCATTAATATTACTCCGAATTATTCAACGTGAGCTGATTTTGATCATCAATCTAAAAAAAGGCTTATCATCAAAACCGTTAAAACAAATTTTTGATGAATATAAAATTTGGCAAAATAAAAGAGCAATGTATACCAATTATTTAAATCGTAATGATATTAAAGATCTATTTTCAACGCTAGCTCTACTTACTGAAATCGAAATCAGCTTGAAACATGATAATCAACTACGAGTGTGGGATGCGCTATCGGCTTTAACAATGCAATTTATGGGATTAAATAAATGTTAACAGCATTGTTCGGCGGCACTTTTGATCCAATTCATTATGGGCATATTTACCCAGCAATTGCGCTCGCAAAAGAGGTTGGCTTAACGAAAATTAGTTTATTACCCAACCATATTCCCCCGCATAAACCGCAACCTGAGGCAACGATAGCACAGCGCCTAGCTATGTTAAATTTAGCTATAAGCGATATACCGTTATTTTCAATTGATACCAGAGAATTACTACCACAAAATTTAACCCGACCGTCCTACACTATCGAAACACTGCAACAGTGGCGTGACCAACATGGTGATCAGTCTGGTCTAGCCTTTATCATGGGACAAGATTCTTTAATAAATTTACCCACCTGGAAAGATTGGAAAATACTACTTAATTACTGTCATTTACTTATTTGTAGACGCCCAGGTTATACCGAAAAAACGACTGACAATGAACTTCAAGCGTTTATCACTCAACATCAAACAACCAATATTGACGATTTGCATGATTTTCCAGCTGGTTACATCTATTTTGCACATACCCCTTTAGAAAATATATCTGCGACAGAAATTCGAGAAAATATTCATAATCAACAAAGTTGTAAAAATTTATTACCCCCCAAAGTATGGCGTTATATTTGTGAGCAAGGGCTTTATAATGCAAAGAAAAATTAGAAAGGTCTTTACTTCTGTCAGTTTTTTCGGCATTATTTTGCCGCTGTCTTTATATATTATAAATTCAGTGATTTTATAGCTTATACTCAATGTCAATTAATCTATATGCACAAAAGTCGATAACAGCAATTTTGAAAAAGTTTTTAGTTGTCACGTTATCCCCAGATAATATGGGAATAAATGGATGATGATATGAGTATATTTAATTTGTATTTATTAATAAGAGGCCCCAATGGCAAAAGAAGATAACATTGAAATGCAAGGTACCATACTTGATACTCTTCCAAACACGATGTTCCGTGTTGAACTTGAAAATGGTCATGTCGTTACTGCACATATTTCTGGTAAAATGCGCAAAAATTATATTCGTATTTTAACTGGTGATAAAGTTACCGTTGAAATGACACCTTACGATCTATCTAAAGCACGTATCATATTCCGTAGTCGCTAATATCGTTATCATCAGAATTGTTATTTAATCATTATTAAATCTAAAACGGTTTATTCTCTTTTTTAATAAAATTCCGTCGACTTGTGTCGACGGAAAAAAGAGCTTTAATACTATTATGCTAATTAATTAACTTGTGAAAAATCCATTTCTGAATAGTTAACCCATTTGGTCTTTTTCACAATTTTGTAGCCAAAATAGATTACCAAAAATAGAGGTAAACCGACATATGTTGCTATTACGCCATTCCAATCAATAGTATCTTGTAAGAATGCTTCATAATTTTGACCTAGTGTAATAATCAAACATAGGACAAAAGCAAATATTGGACCAAATGGAAAACAGCTTGAACGATAAGGTAACTTATTGATATCTAATCCTTGTGCAATATAACCTTTTCTAAAACGGTAGTGACTAATTGCAATACCAAGCCAAGCTATAAAACCTGTCATGCCAGACATATTAAGCAACCATAAATAAACTTCTTGATCTTTATACATCGAAGTTAAAAAACATAGCATAGCAATAATTGTTGTTGCGATAAGTGCAAATCTAGGTACCCCTGATGATGATAGCCTTGAAAAGATTTTAGGGGCTTTCCCCTCTTTAGCCAATGCATAAAGCATCCGTGTTGAGGCATATAAACCGGAATTACCCGCCGATAATACCGATGTTAAAATAACCGCATTCATAATTGCCGCAGCGGATAATAGTCCTGCATGCTGAAAAACTAAGGTAAATGGGCTGACACTGATGTCGGTTTCTTCATTACGTAATAAATTTGGATCCGTATAAGGAATGATTAAGCTAATGACCAAAATAGCAAAAATATAAAACAGTAAAATTCGCCAAAAAACTTGCTTCATCGCTTTTGGAATATTTTTTTCTGGATCTTTTGACTCTCCAGCCGCTATGCCGATTAGCTCCGTACCTTGGAATGAGAAGCCAACAACCATCGCAACCCCTATCATCGAGGAAAAACCACCAACGAATGGGGCATCACCAATAGTCCAATTTTGCCAACCTGCATTTTCACTCCCCTTTAAAATGCCAACAATCATCAACAAACCAATCACAATAAACACGATAACAGTGACAACTTTAATTAATGAGAACCAAAACTCGGCTTCACCAAATCCTTTTACAGAAATATAGTTTAAACAAAAGATGATGCTTAAAAACAGCAAGCTCCAAAGCCAACTATAACTACCTGCATCAAACCAATAAGAGATAACAAGCTGAGCAGCAACTAAATCTACTGCAACAGTAATTGCCCAGTTATACCAATAATTCCATCCAATTGCGAAACCAAAAGCCTCATCAACATAACGAGCGCCATAAGTAGCAAAGGTCCCTGACACCGGCAAATACGCCGCTAGTTCACCAAGACTGGTCATTAAAAAGTACACCATAATACCAATGATAGCATACGAAAGTAATGCACCACCGGGACCCGCTTGAGCAACCGTTGCGCCTGAAGCAACAAAAAGCCCTGTACCAATTGAACCGCCAATAGCAATCATGGCTAAATGCCGAGATTTTAAGTCCCGTTTTAATTTATTATTCATAACAATATTCTTCTGTTTAAAAAGATTAAAAAAGACAATAAGAAAAATTCAGTTAATAGTGTAATACCGCAATCCTAACAACAATTAACTAAAGATTAATCTAATTAATATGGTCATTTATCATTAAATAATGAAATGCGATGAAGTTTATCAAAAAAAAAACGACGCGAGATAAATAATTCTAATAATAAAACTCGTTTATTAAATATTAGCAATAGTTAAACGCTAGTTAACTGTTCTAATTGAGTTAAATAATTTAAAGCTTGTACTCGATTGTTGCCACACATCTCAATACAAGGCTTTAACCGACCACAAACTTGTGGTCTTGATGACTGTCCAAATAAGTCACATTGAAAATTAGCATTTAAATGAATGCATGCAACTCCAGCGGGTTTACCATTTGGCATACCAGGAATCATTGACGAAATTGAAGGCGCAATACAACAAGCACCACAGTTTTTTCGACATTGAAATAAGCTATCCGTTGTTTTTTTCATAATTTGACATTAATCGGTAAATTTTGTTGGTGACAATAGCAAGATAGCGCTAAAATAGCGAGCTAATTTTCAACTCTATTTTTAATAATCACGAAGAAGATATTATGGCTAAAGCAAATGAAATAAAACGTGGCGATGCAGTCACTTATAACGGTAAATTATTATTGGTTAAAGATATTGATGTTCAAAGCCCTAGTGCACGTGGCGCTAGTACACTTTATAAAATGCGATTTACTGATGTAAAAACTGGCGGTAAAGTCGAAGAACGTTTTAAAGGTGATGATATTATCGAAACCATTGAATTAATTCGCCGTCCGGTTAGTTTTTCATATATCGATGGTGATGAGTATGTCTTTATGGATAATGAAGATTACACGCCGTTTATCTTCAAAAAAGCGCAAATCGAAGAAGAGCTATTATTTATTCCTGAAGGGGGAATGAACGGTATTCAAGTGCTAATGGCTGATGGCGAGTTAGTTGCATTAGAGTTACCGCAAACGGTTGATTTAGAAATCATTGAAACTTCACCTAGCATCAAAGGTGCGTCTGCCAGTGCACGCACAAAACCGGCAACCTTATCAACTGGCTTAGTTATTCAGGTTCCAGAATACATTGATAACAACGAAAAAGTGAAAATTCATATTGCTGAACGCCGTTATATGAGCCGAGCTGAATAATCTATAAAATCGTGATGAATACATATAATCAAAATAAATTACATAAACGGTTACGTCGTCTAACTGGAGAAGCCATTGCCGACTTCAATATGATTGAAGATGGTGATCGGATTATGGTTTGCTTATCAGGTGGTAAAGATAGCTATACGCTACTCGATATTTTATTGAATTTGAAAATCAGTGCCCCGATCAATTTTGAACTAATTGCCGTCAATTTAGATCAAAAACAACCCGGTTTTCCTGAACATGTTTTACCGCAGTACTTAGAGTCATTAGGTATTGAGTATAAAATTGTTCAAGAAAATACTTATGGTATCGTAAAAGAAAAAATTCCTGAAGGCAAAACAACGTGTTCACTTTGTTCTCGTTTGCGTCGTGGTATTTTATACCGCACCGCAACAGAGCTTGGCGCAACGAAAATTGCGTTAGGTCATCACCGCGATGATATTCTAGAAACGTTATTTTTAAATATGTTTTATGGTGGCAAACTTAAAGCAATGCCACCCAAATTGGTTAATGACTCAGGCGAGCATATTATTATTCGACCGCTTGCTTACTGCAAAGAAAAGGATATTGCAAAATATGCTGAAATTAAGCAATTTCCAATCATTCCATGTAATCTTTGTGGTTCACAACCTAATTTACAACGTCAAGTGATTAAAGAGATGCTAAACGATTGGGATAAAAAGTTTCCTGGTCGTATAGAAACCATGTTTAGAGCCACGCAAAATATTACGCTTTCACATTTATGTGATACCAACCTTTATGATTTTAAAGGTATCAAAAAAGGGGATATTGATGTCAATGGTGGCGACATGGCGTTTGATCGCGAAGATCTCCCCTCAGTAGTTGGATTTGATCCATCTGACCTTGAGGATCAAGACTTAATTCTTTGGAAAGAAGCAAACTAAATATTACGTCATTATCTACTTTTAAATAACCATTTATCGGCGAATGAGTAAACTCGCCGATAATCTTTCCCCTCATTAATTTTAGAGTTCGACACTCATCATCCCTTACAAATTTTGATCTTCCTCACGAATTAACAAAAAATTAATTAATTTTATTGTGGAATTCAAGTCATTTCAATAAAATTGGAACGTTCCAATTTTAAATGCTTTATATCACCAAATAAAATGACAACAATTTGAATCATTGAATTATAGGAGAACAATGTGAAACTACAGTTTTTGGGTACAGCAGCCTCGGAAGGTATCCCAAATCCTTTTTGTAAATGTGAAATCTGCGAGAAAACCCGCATACAAAAAGGTAAAAATATCAGGAGCCGAAGCTCCGTTATCATTGATGACATCATGCAAATTGACTTTGCACCCGAATTTAGTTACCAAGTTATGCGAGAAAATATTGATGTAACTAAAATTAAAGATTTGTTATTTACGCATACTCATCCAGACCATTTTAATGTCGGTGATCTATTTAGCCGTATGGTAGATTATGGCTTTAACATTGATCACCCGCTTTATATCTACGGCAATGATATCGCAATAAATGGATGCTTACATGTGCTACCAGGTTACAGCCCTGAACGCTTTGTGTTTAATTTATTGGTCCCTTATCAGACTATTACCAGCTCTGCTGGCTATCATGTGACGCCTTTACTATCGAATCATGCAAAATGGGAATTTTGTTTTATCTACTTAATTGAAAAAGAGGGGAAAACTATTCTTCATGGTCATGATTCTGGCTATTTTCCTGAACTCACTTGGCAATGGCTCAAAAACAGCGGCAAAAAAATTGATTTAGCGATCTTTGAATGTACCTATGGCTATAAACAAGACGACCGCACCAATAATCATATGAGCATTGAAACTGTGATCGCCGCACAACAACGCATGATTAGTGAAAATATTTTTCATAATAAAACACAACTAATAACGTCGCATCATTCACATAGTAGTGGCTTTATGCACGATGAATTAGTGGAAATATTCAAACCTCATAATATAGAAGTCGCTTATGACGGCTTAATAAAAACAATTTAACACGGAGTTTTTTATGTTTAAAATACCACGTCTACTGGTAATGATGTTTTTACAATATTTTGTGCAAGGTGCATGGAATATGGTTATTGGGGCAGTCCTCGCTGCTTATGGATTAAAAGAGATTGTTGGATCAACTTACTCTGTATTAGGTATCGCAACCATCATTTCACCGTTATTTATTGGCATGATTGCGGATAGATTTATTGCATCACAAAAAGTGATGGGCATATTGCATATTCTTAATGCCGTTGTATTATTCTTGATTCCTAACTTTGTTGAAAACGGCAATATTGCTGGTTTTTTAATCATGATTTTCATCGTTGGTTTATTATTCTATCCAACAACAGCTTTAGCCAATAGCGTTAGCTTTAGACATATAGATGGTGTACGTTGGTTCCCAATTATTCGTGTATTTGGTACTATCGGCTTTATGATTGTAGGGTTGATTCTTGGTTACACAGGTTTTTCTAGTTCTATCAATTCATTTTTACTTGCTTCAGGTGCATCTGTTGTTTATGGTATTTATTGCTTCACACTACCTAATACACCACCAAGCAGCAAAAATAAAAAATTCTCTTTGCGCGATGCGATGTGTTTAGATGCATTATCACTTTTTAAAGATAAATACTTTACTATTTTTATGTTGTCCACTTTTATCTTAATGATAACTAAAACAGCTTATAGTGCTTATTTACCGGTTTATCTACCTGTTTTAGGATTAGAACCTGCATCAATGATGCAAATAGCTATCGCCACTGAAGTCTTATTTATGTTCCTTCTATCTTTCTTATTAGGTCGTTTTGGTTTCAAAAAAATCATTTTATTTGGCGCAATATGCTGGGTTATTCGTAGTTTAATGTTATCGTTAGCCGCCACTGCTGATGGTAGTACGATGTTCTTTTATATTATTGGCACATTACTTTTACAAGGTGTTTGTTGGGACTTCTTCTTTACCGCTGGTGATATTTATGTAGATAAAAAAGCAGGACCAGAAATCAAAGCACAAGCGCAAGGCTTACGTTTTATTGTTTCTAACGGCTTTGGCGTATTTATGGCCGCATCAGTTTGTGGATTTATCAACAATCGCGTAGTTACCGAAAAAACGCTGCCAAATGCTGGGCCACAATGGCAAGAATTTTGGATCTATCCTGCTGTAGTGGCAGCGATTGTTGCGATTGGTTTTTGGTTATTGTTCAAAGATAAAGATGTAATAATGGCACCGAAAGAAAAATCAAAATAATCTGATTTTAATTATCAAATCAAACAATATTGTTAGTGTGTTTATCATTAGCAATATTGTTTTTTTATCTCATCATTAATCAAATCAATAACTTGTTTTGAATCGTATTGTTTAGCCATCCACTTTGATAAATAATTACCTATGATGTTTTCAACACACCTTAAATTCACAGCCTTACCTTTTATACTATTTTCACGTATACCGTTAGCGTACTGCTGCTTAGCCACAGTGAGCCACGGATAGCTATTGATAATGCGTTGATTTTGAAAAATAGAGTTTTGTGCCGTTGCCCCACCCAACAACGCAATCTGTTCGCTAATTTCTGGCGAATATAGCCACTCAAAAAAAGATTTTATAGCCGCATCTTTTTGACTATACTTTGATACGCCTAAAGAACCACCACCAAATAAAGGCTTATTACCCGGTACTTTAGCATACCCCACCAACGGCAAAATGTTACGATGATTTATACAACTAAACAAATTCATATAAACAATTAGCATCGCTAACTTGCCTTGTTCAAATAATTTCACTGAATCTTGCCACCAAGTGGCATTAATATTTTTGGCTAGTTTAATAAAAGAGTGTAATTGAGTTAACGTTGTAAGTGCTATAGCAGTATCGAGCTGAGGTTGGGGTTGATTAAATAATTTTCCACCTTGTGCATAATAGCGGACTAAAAATTCGGAAGCGATGAGTTCATCATTACCTGAGGTAAAACAACTACCAAACTCTACTTGTGACTCCCCATTTTGCTGTCGATTAAAAAAAGCCGATATTTGATTAAAATCAGCAAAATTTGCCGGTACATCAAGTTGTTGACGAAACTGCTCAAAATAAGCGCGTTTAATTAACGGATCATCAAAAAGATCTTTACGATAAAACAGCATTTGTACACTTGGATCGAACGGCAAAGCATAAGCGATATTATTCACATAACTAAAACGGTCTATTATTTCAGGCGTATAGCGTGTAAAAATATTGGATAAATCAATTTGCAGTTCAGATAGCGGTTTAAATATTGAAGGGGCAAACCAAGGCAAACCCGCCATATCAATCCGAATAATATCCAGATATTGATGATGTTCTATATGATTAAGTATGTGATAAATCTCATCAAATGGCTTAACTATTAAATTAACATTAATACCACTTATTTTGCTAAAGTGAGGTAATAATTTGACTACGGCTTGGGTTGACGGGCTGGGAAGGATTAAAAAATTAACTGTATCACCATCGTTAGTCTTGTCGTGGGGCAATGAATCAGGAAGTAAGGTAAATCCTTTATTTTCAGGTAAAGTAACTGGCTGGTCCTCAATTAAGTTGGCAATTTGCCGACTTAATATCCCATAATTCATATGATATTGATAAAAATGGTTTTCATAAAAAAAACTATGATTTGTTAATGTATAAATGGGTGGGCAAGATTGTAAACTTCCGAAATAATTAGCATTACGAACAAAATGTGCGCGCTCCATATCCATGGTAATGATGGCATCGTACTCTACTTGCTCATTTGCAAAAAAATTGAATGATAAATTATAGGTACTATTTGAAGGCATTGAAGTAATGCAATTTATCTCGACACGATAATTTTGTTGCTTAAAGGTTTGCTCTAACCCTTTTTTAAAAGATTGTGAATGAGTATGTTGATCAGAATTACTAAATAAACCGATATGCCGATAATTATTTTTTATCATTTCGCACGCAATATCATGCCCAGCTTTTTCAAAATCTAATGATATGAATTTCAGCGCAGATTTTGGTTTACGATAAACAAAAATAATTTTTTCTTTGTCTATTTTTAACGTTTGGTAATAACTTTGTGCACTGTCTAAAGCGCTGACCACAATCACCGCATAATCCCGTTTTACTGCAATTTCTTGAATGAGTTGTAATTCAAACTCTTTTGAATCATAGGTTAAATATAAGGTTAATCCATAACCTAATCGATTTAAATAACTAAAAAGCCCATCATATAAATCGGCGTACTGTTCAGCGGTAATATTGGGTAATAAGACCGAAATCGTTTTGGTCGTTCCTTGTTTTAAAAACTTTGCTTGTAAATTTAGTTGATACCCTAATGCTTGAGCGGCTTGCTCAACAAGTTTAATTTTTTTGACACTGACATTACCGCGACCATTTAGTACATTTGACACCGTACCATGTGATACACCCGCCATCTTAGCGATATCTTTAATCGTTGCCATTGATATTAAACTCCATACATAACCGGTAATAACCCACTCAACTTAACTAACTATATGGTAACGTGTTGATATCAAAATCTTATTTGAACCTTAGATCATCACTCTATTTAATATAAGTTTGTTGAACCTTTATCAAACTTGCAAATGAAGCCTAACTAGTAGGTTAGTTTTAATAAGATATCAAGCATCATTGTTTTTTGATATCAAACTCGCTTATTAACCAATATTAAACCTTCAATTTAACCATTTATTCCAGCTCTGTTTTACTATTGCTCTTTCCTGTGTAAAACAAGAATTATCAACCGTAACGGGTAAAACTTGTAAGGCTAAACGATGAATTTCGTTACGCATATCGATATAAGCTTTTGTCAATTGCTGCGCTTGCTCATTATCCATAATTTGATATTTTGCAGCCAACTCTAAAATACGCACATTATCACTCCATTGCGTCATTTTAGGTTGTTGATGAGCATAATTAAGTACCAAAAACTGAGACAAAAATTCAATATCGCCAATTCCACCTTCATCAATTTTTAAATTAAATAAGTCTGATTGTGTGGAGCCTAAATGGCTTCTCATCTTTTCGCGCATCTCTCTTACTTCAGTTTTTAATCGATTTTCATCTCGAGGTTGGCTTAATATACTATGACGAATCTGATTAAAGCGATCAATGAGTGCAGATTCGCCATAAACAGCTCTTGCTCGAACCAAAGCTTGATGTTCCCATGTCCATGCTTCATTCATCTGATAATCTTCAAATGAATCTAAACTGCACGCTAATAGTCCAGCATCACCTTGTGGTCGCAAGCGGACATCAACTTCATAAAGAATACCAAAGCTGGTTCGTACATTAAATAGGTGAATTATTCGTTGTACTAGTCGTAAGTAAAATTGACGACTATCGATCTGCTTATCGCCATTGGTCATGCTATGAACGGGGCAATCATGTAAAAAAACTAAATCTAAATCAGAGCCATAACCCAGTTCCCATCCACCTAATTTACCATAAGCAATCACAACTAACCCTTTTTGATTATCCACTAAATGTTCAGGTTTACCATAACGACCCACCATCTGATTCCAGGCCATTTGAACAACAAAATCAAGGAGCGATTCTGCAACATAGGTTAAATGATCGCTGACTTTCATGGTCGATAATACATGCTCAACATCAGCCGCCGCGATATGCAGTAGTTGCATCTGTTTAAACTGCCGTAGTGCTTCAAGTTGTTGTTCTTCATCATCCGATAAAATACGTAATAGGTATTGATAGAGCTGATTTTTATACTCTTGTGGCGCAAGTGTTTGATACAATGAATTAATATCAATTAGTTCATCAAGCAAAATTGGATAATGTGCAAGCTGATCGCTAATCATAGGCGATGCACTGCATAATCGAATTAATTGTTTTAATGCTGTTGGATATTCTAATAACAGTTCTAAATAGGTGGTACGGCTTACAATATTTACCAATAATGGCAAAATACGTGATAATACCATCAAGCTATGACTATCATTACAGCAAGCATCAAGTAAACGTGGCATGAGTTGATCGAGTATTTCTCGTCCACGTACGCCGATAGTACGTTTACCAATATCATTACGGAATTGTAAAAGTAATTGGTAGAGCTGATTAGCTTTCTCATCTGAATAATCAGGTAATAGTGCTTGCACATCACTCAATTGCAAATCAGGCACCCATAATTCATCAAATTGGTCATTATAAGGTTTAGTTTTAGTTGAGGATTCATTGTCATCCTCACCAATTAATTCATTAAATATTTGACGATTCGCCTGCATTCGAACAAATAATTCCGTTTCAAATTCTTGCCAAGTGCCAAACCCCATAGACAATGATAACCGAGCTTTATTTAATTCATCGTCGGGAAGTGTTTGTGTTTGTTCATCATTGATTGCTTGCAATACATTTTCACAACGACGTAAAAATAGGTAGTTTTCACGTAAAATTGAGACTTCCTGATAATTCAATAACTGTTCATGTTCAATGACTTGTAGTGCGGTTAACAGTGAGCGAGTCTGTAATCCAACAACTCGCCCACCACGAATAAGTTGAAAAACTTGTACAATAAATTCAATTTCACGAATACCGCCTGCACCCAATTTAATATTATTTTTTAAACCTCGACGACGAACCTCGCGTTCAATCATACTTTTCATGTTGCGCAATGATTGTAATACACTAAAATCAATATAACGACGATAAACAAATGGCTTGAGAAGTTGATATAGTTCAACAGTATAATGATCTTGTTGATTACCCAGCACTTTTGCTTTCACCATCGCATAACGTTCCCAATCACGACCTTGTTCTTGATAATAGTCTTCCATCGACGAAAAACTCAAAACAAGCGGACCACCATCACCTAAAGGACGTAAGCGCATATCAACTCGGTAGACAAAACCATCTTCGGTAACTTGATCTAACGCTCTAATTAAACGTTGTCCCAAACGCGTAAAAAACACAGCATTATCTAATTCGCGACGACCGCCTTGTGTTTGTCCATGTTCAGGATAAGTAAAAATAAGGTCAATATCAGATGAAAAATTAAGCTCTCCCCCTCCTAATTTTCCCATGCCCAGGATAAGTAAAGGTTGCGCTTGTCCTTGCAAATTACACGGTGTACCCCACTCTTTACAACTCAGTTCATAAAGCCAATCTCGCGCAGTGATGATAATCACCTCTGCCAAGTGAGTAAGTTGCAATAAAATTTGCTCATCGCTACTGGTTTGCGTTAATTGTGACCATTCAAGCCTCACTAAGATATAACGCCTAAATAATCTTAACGCTTTCATGAGCGTCAATTCATCAGATACCAACGCTAACTTTTGATTTAACCATTGTTGATAGTTACGTCTTTCATCAGTCTGAGGGGGATTGTTAACAATGTCTGTCAACCATTCTGGAAACCGATAAAAAGCATCAACGATAAAATCACTTTGAACCAAAATATCTAAATTAACGTGAACATCATTAGGATCACATTGAGTCAATTGTGAGATAATTTTCTGCTTTTTATCATTAAGGAGTGAAGTTAATTCTGACATATTATTAGCTCATATAAAATTTGGTTGATTGATAAGTTGACGCTGTTTAAAAAACAGTTTTACCGATACCCGAGTGACAAAACAACCTAACACGCACAAGATCAAAAGAAATAGGTACCACAAACCTATTTCTATGGTGTCTGATAGATATTCATTTGCGATTAATCCCATCAATTGGATTAATCCAAACATCAATGCTAACGTTAAACAACAAAGAATCAAAAAAGCCCATAAAGAACTCAAGATCAGTTTTTTTATTTCTAAATGGTTTTTTACAGCCGTAAAACCGTTACGTAAAGCAAAATAACCTAATGTATTTACTACAATTAGAAAAGTAAACAATATGCCAGTTCTAACCAAGTTAGCAAACAAAGACGTATAAAAAACGTTCTGTAGGTGAAAAAAACTAAATAACAAAGTTAAAAAATACCAATTAAATAGCACGATATACAATGATAAATGTAAATTTTTATTTTGCTGCTTGGTTAGGCAGTAATGGGGATCAATAAGGTATTTTTTAAATAATTTCATGCCTAAATAAAACATCATTGCTATCACAACATAGCCAATTATCATCAATACGATAACCAAAATCCATGAGGTTAATATAGATGGTTTCGATGATGAACTTTGATTTAAGAGAGGAGCAACATATTGATTTAGATAGTATTGACTAACCAGCGTTATCAATGTGATGACAATTGAAATAATGAAAATAAAACTGACATTACGCCAATGGATTTGATAAATAGCTTGTCGAGATAAAAGCAGCGTTGAGATAATAAAAATAAATAATAAATTGGGTAATTGAATTAAGAAATGCGTTAAAAGCACATTACCCACTACCCAATAAAACGATCTTTGCCCAATGGTTGGTGAAAAAAACAGGCTAATGTCAAAAAAACAAGAATAACCTGTTAGCAAAATAACGTTAATTAGCAGAAAAAATAATATCGTCAATAAAGGTAATTTAAAAAAATTAACGGGCATTTAATGTTCCATAATGATTTAAAACATATTGCTAAAACACTACCGGTTATTTTGAGCTAATAACATTAACTTCAATTTAGTATTTACCTCACGATAAGCAAAATCGCTTACTGATTTAATCGATTGTAACGCATGCTGCCATTGATTGAATTCAGGTTCAATGAAAACACCCTTTTCTAATAAAGCTTGTTGAACTTGTTGTAATGTGTGTTGATAAAAGTTGAGATCGTTATTAGCTAAGGCATACTCTTCATTTTGTTGCCAGAATTTTAAAATATCAGGTAAGCTTTGTTGACAACTTAAATTAATTTCACTGTGGTTAATTGGTTGATTTTTTAATAATCGATAACCTCTTGCTGCTTTGCTTT
This sequence comes from Gilliamella sp. B3783, assembly GCF_026536125.1. NCBI lineage: Bacteria > Pseudomonadati > Pseudomonadota > Gammaproteobacteria > Orbales > Orbaceae > Gilliamella > Gilliamella sp. B3783. The sequence goes on along the minus strand of NZ_JAFNOU010000003.1, from coordinate 233,336 downwards.
GCGAAAAAAGGTGCAAATCAAACCGAGCTAATTCAATAGCAAAATTAATCAAATCTTGCTTATTACCCTGTTTTATCTCTAATTCAACTTCTTGGATGGGTAATTTTGTTCCATTCGACTCGATTTCACCTTGGTCTAAAGCTACTTCTATTTCGCTATTAGCAAATAAAATTAACCAAGCTTGGCGTTTAAAATTGGTGCTAAATAAAGGTTTAAGATGATTTTGTAGTTGGTTAATATCGCAATCTTTTGGTAGTGCAGCTTTAGGCAAAGCCGTTATATCAAGGTGTGGGCTGGGTAAATCAATATTGTATTCAGCGCGTTGATGCAAACCCGCTATTGATTGAGAATCACGCTTAAGAGTCATTTCACAATGTTGATTTGAACCTTGTTCGCTTACTCTGACTCTTAATCCACAGCCATTATTACGCAAATAATAGTCTGGAGTATCATAATAAGTGTTTAATAAGATTAATTGTGAAATTCTTGGCTGCGTTTGCCCACTATCTATATACTCAGCAGCATCACAATTAACCCACTGGTTTAAAAACAACGTTAGGTCAGCAATTTGGCGATTAGTTATTTCAAACTTCAATTCGATTTCGTTCATTAATCTATAGTCTATAATGATAATTTACACATATCATATACCGATTTAACTCAGAAATATAGGCACTCAAGGTGCCAACGAAAAGGTTTGTTTTTGTAGCTTATAAAGCTTAGCAAACAGTTGATTGTTATTCATTAATTGTTGATAACTACCTTGCTCGACAAGAGTACCTTTATCTAATACTATTATCTGATCTGCCGAAATGACGGTTTTTAAACGATGCGCAATCACAATTACCGTGCGATCTTTCACCAGTTCAGCAATAGCTTGCTGAATATAAACTTCATTTTCGGGATCAAGTGAAGCTGTTGCTTCATCAAGTAACACAATCGGCGCATTTTTTAATAAAGCTCTTGCTATTGAAATACGTTGTCTTTCACCACCAGAAAGCTTACTCCCATTTTCACCAATTAAAGTATTCCAACCATTCGGTAAGCGTGCAATTAACTCATCACAACGCGCTTTTTTTGCAGCTTGCATCACTTCTTCATCTGTCGCATTATGGCGACCAATACGGATATTATTTAAAATGGTATCATCAAATAACACAACATTTTGAAAAACAAACGACATATAACGCATCAAGGTTTCAGGATCGATGTCTTTGATATCATATCCACTAATGCTAATTGTGCCACTATCGACATCCCAAAAACGCGCAATTAATTGTAATAACGTACTTTTACCACTGCCAGATGGGCCGACTAATGCTGTCATTTTTCCTGAGGGTATAACGCAACTTAAATCGTGAATAACGGTTTTTTGATGATAGGAAAAATTAATATGATTAATATCAATTGTGAAATCATTTAAAACGACATCATCACGACCTTCCATAACTGATTCTTTATTAAGACTCTTCATACGCTCAATCGAAACCAACATATGAAACAGTTCAGGTAATAGCGTTAGTACCGAAATTAAAGGACTGTAAATTCGAGAACTAATGATCACAAATGCTAAAAAAGTAATGGGCGCTAAGCTACCTGAAACCATTAATTTTACCCCCACTAATACCACTACCCCCAGCCCTACCTGTAACATCATGATAGATAACGTAACAAATATACCGCCAATGCCTTCGAATTTAATCGATGCCCACATCATATTCTTTAATGCTTTATCCAGTTGTTGAAATTTTTCTCCACTGCGTCCAAAACCTTTAATAATTTTAATACCATCAAGATACTCTTGTACTTCATTCGACACAGCTAATTTTGATTCGATATGCTTATGGCTTAGTTTTTTTTCAATCAACTTACCGATAATCACAATCAACAATGATAATGGTAATGTACACAATATGGCTCCAGCCATTCGCCAGTCATAAAAAGCAAGTAAACTACAGGTAATTATGCTACTACACGAATAACCAATTAGTTGGGGGATAACGTGACTTAACATACTTTCAATCGTTGAGCAGTCACCCATGATATTGGTCGTCAATTCAGATAAATCCTTACGATTAAAAAAGCTTAGGGGCAGTTTTCGAATTTTTTCTGCGACTTCAATTCGAGTATTAGCTGCTTGTCCAAAAGCACTCGCGTAAGTTTTTTTATATTCTCGTTGATAACAATATAAAAATAACAAAGCGGCTAAAACGCCAAAGGCAACCATTATCCATAAATCATCTTTATTAATAGACACATTATTGATTAATGGGTTTATCAGTAACACCATAACTTGCAATAAAATAATAAAAGGGAGCATTAATGTCAGATTAGAAATAGTGCAAGCAATCGTAGCTTGAATTAGATTTTTATTTCCCACATCTGATAGCATCAGTAAACGTTTAAACATCTCGCACCTCATTAACATGATTTATTTGCCTATCATTTGCTTCAACTGCCTGATTACTTTGTGGCATATCCCAATCTAATGTTTTTTGATAGTACTGCCACATCTTGTAATAGGTTGCGTGATTGTCAATTAGTGTTTGGTGCGCACCTTTTTCAACAATATGACCTTTATCTAAAACAATTATTTGGTCAGCATCTTTAATGGTAGAGAGCCGATGCGCAATCATAATGACTGTTTTATCTTTCATTAACGCTTTTAATGCTAGTTGAATCTTATATTCATTTTCAGGATCGGCAAATGCCGTCGCTTCATCCAAGATCAAAATAGGCGAATTTTTTAATAATGCTCTTGCAATAGCCAAACGTTGCATTTCACCCCCCGATAGATGTAAGCCTTGTGTACCAATAACAGAATTATAGCCATCCGGTAGCTTTTCAATAAAATCATGACATTGTGCCGCTTTCGCAGCAGCAATCACTTCATCAAGTGATGCATGAGGTTTGCCGATTCTGATATTGTCTAAAATGCGTTGTTTAAATAAAAAAACATCCTGAAAAACAAAACTGACTAACGATAACAAGTAATCACTGTTCATCTGCTTTAAATCAACACCACCAATAGTGATATGCCCACTGGTAGGATCAAAAAATCGTGGTATCAGTAAAGAAATGGTACTTTTACCACTGCCAGATAAACCAACTAAAGCTGTTGTTTGACCTTGTTTTGCAGTGAATGTGATATGGCTTATTGCGTTATTATTGACAGATTGGTCATCAATTTGATTGTTAGAGTAAGAAAAATTCACATCATTAAAACATATATCATAATGATCTGTTTTTAAACCTATTTTAGGCTCAGGCAACAAAGGTATATTCAATACCGCATCCATAGTTTGCACACTAGTTGCTGAATTTTGAAAATTCCTAGTAACATAAAGTAATTTAAAGAACGGTGCTGGTAACCCTAAAGAAAAAATCAAATAAAAAATAGCAGACAGTATAAAATGAGCGTAATTATCAGTATGCCCTAATAATAAAATAATGATTGGAATAATAAAAAGGTAAATATTATTTAATATCAATAAGAAAAAAGCCATGTGATATTTGAAACAATAGATAAATTTTAAGCAATATAACTGGTAAGCTTTAATTGACTGATAAAAGCGTTTAAATGAAAAAAAGGTTTGATTGAAGGCTTTAACAACAGTAATACCACGAATATATTCGACAGATGCATTACTCATTTCAATTAATCTTTTTTGGAACTCTTGTTGATGATGTTTAACATCTTGACGTTTATAACCACTGATTAACACAATATAGGCAAGCATTATAGGGAATAACGTCGCTAAACCTAATCGCCAATCAAAGACAGCTAAAATAATGAAAATCATAACAGGGGAAGCAAACGCCCCAACCATGTCGGGTAGTTGGTGAGCGATAAATTGTTCAATTTTTTCGATATCATCATCAACAATCTTACGTAATTCTCCACTCGAATGCGTGTAAAAAAAACCTAATGGTAATAGGGATAAGTATCTTACAAAATTATATTTTAAATGATAGAGAGTTTTGAAAGCCGCATAATGTGAAAAACATAACCCCAAAAAGTTTAATAAAATGGATACCGCTGCTGAAATAAAAGCTAACCAACCATAATTGATAATTAACTCATTATTTAACGCCGCACCACTACTGATACTCATTACTATTTCATAAATAATAAAATAAATGGCGATAAACGGGATAAAAGAAACGGCTACACTAACAATTGAAAATAGACAAGCGAAAGTCATTAAAACCTTATAATTAAATGCTAACTCCCAAAGTCTTGAACTTGCAGTTTTATTACTGGACTTCATAAAATTAACCAACTTTCATTTAATAATAATAATCATTATCAATTATAAAAAATAAAATAACAATATTTTTTGTGCGTTTAGCTATTAAAAAATAACTATTACACCTGTAGATTAATTTTTATAAAGTACATCATGAGATCTTGCTTACAGAGGTGCAAGCAAGACATTAGTAGGGTTTATAACGCAGTCACTAAGCAAGTAAGAACAATTATGAAAGGTTAATTATTTTACAACTCTAAATGGATTAGTGGTTTTTTTATTGGTTGATTCAGGTTGTGTGTCACTATTTTTGGTCTGAGCATGATATTGAGGTTCATCTTCAAATCCCATCCCTACCCCATTTTCACGTGCATAAATAGCTTCAATAGCGGCCATTGGCACAACAATGTGTTGAGGAACACCAGAAAATCTAGCATTAAATTCAATTTGTTCATTAGACGCAAAATATTGACCAACTGAATGTGGCGCTATATTTAAGACTATCTGATTATTTTGGACAAACTCTTGAGGAACAATCACACCATAAATTGAAGTATTAACAACAATATATGGCGTTAGTTCATTATCAATAATCCAATCATAAAAAGCCCTAAATAAATAAGGGCGCCTTGGTGTCATTTGTTCAAGATCCATAAAAACTACCTATTTCAACAGTTTTATCAACGAGATAAAAATTTACTTAAGATCTTATCTTTTTTTCTTCTTCAGTTAATGAGTTAACAAAAGCTGGACGTTCAAAAATACGTGCCATATAAGCTAGATAATTCTTCTCAGCTACTTTTGGCAATTCAATACCAATCATTGGTAAACGCCATAGTAATGGGGCAAAATAACAATCACATAATGTGAAATCATCACTCATAAAATACGGTTTTTCTTTGAACATAACTGAAATGGAAACCAAATCATCAAGCAAATTTTTACGCGCAGTTTTTGCAGCTTGGCTATTAGGATCGGCAATGATGGTTTCATAAGCGCTATACCACTCTTTTTTAATGCGGTACATGGTTAAACGAGAATTTGCACGAACAATCGGATAAACAGGCATTAAAGGTGGATGAGGGAAGCGTTCATCAAGATATTCTAACGCAATATGAGGTTCATATAATGTTAGATCGCGATCAATCAAAGTTGGAATTGTACCATAGGGATTAAGATCTAGAAGTTCTTGAGGTAAATTATCTGCCGTTACAAACTCAATTTCAGCAGTTACCCCTTTTTCTGCCAGCACAAAACGAATTTGATGGCCGTAAATATCTGTTGTATCACAAAATAATGTCATTACAGAACGTTTATTAACAGCAACAACCATGTTCACTCCAAATATGCAAAATTAAAAAAAGTTTAGAATTTAACTATTCTAGCAAATTGGATAACAAATTTGTTAAAAAAAATTAATTTTCTTGTTATCTTTCTCTAAACAATAGCAATTTGACAAAAGTTTAAGAATAAATATACATCTTAAAACAAAGGCTTGAATTTAATTAACGTAATAAACTAAAATAAAAACAATAAATTAATAAAATTAATGTTTTTTATCAATTAACAAAATTACATTTACCCGTCAGACTATGAATTAGCATCTAATTAAAATCCAAATAAAAAAACCCAGTCGAAACTGGGTTTTTGCAAACAATTTTGTAACCTTTGTACAAAAAACAATTAACGTTTGCTGAATTGTGGACGACGACGTGCTTTGCGTAGACCCACTTTTTTACGTTCAACTTGACGCGCATCACGAGTAACAAAGCCCGCTTGACGTAATGAAGAACGTAAAGTTTCATCATATTCCATTAATGCACGAGTAATACCGTGACGAATCGCACCCGCTTGACCTGAAATACCCCCACCTTTAACAGTGATGTAAAGATCAAGTTTGTCAGTCATTTCAACTAACTCTAAAGGTTGCATCACAACCATACGAGCAGTATCACGACCAAAGTATTGCTCTAATGAACGTTTATTAATAACGATATTTCCACTACCTGGTTTAATAAACACGCGAGCAGCAGAACTTTTGCGGCGACCTGTACCGTAATATTGATTATCAGCCATCTTCTATCCCCTTAAATATCTAATACTTGCGGTTGTTGTGCCGCATGATTGTGCTCATTACCAGCATAAACTTTTAGTTTACGGTACATTGCACGACCAAGAGGACCTTTCGGTAGCATGCCTTTGACAGCAATTTCGATGACTTGTTCAGGATGACGTTCAATCATTTCTTTAAAAGTCGCTTCTTTAAGTCCACCGATGTAGCCAGTATGACGATAATAGATCTTATCAGTGCGTTTTTTGCCTGTTACAGCAACTTTTTCTGCATTGATAACGATAATATAATCACCTGTATCAACATGTGGTGTATATTCTGCTTTGTGTTTACCACGCAAACGGCTTGCGATTTCAGTAGCTAAACGACCTAGCGTTTTACCTGCTGCATCAACAACATACCAGTCGCGTTTAACTGTTTCTGGTTTAGCTGAAAAAGTACTCATTCGTAATTATCCAATTTTTAATTAATCTCACGTTAATAAATCATTTGATTTATTTACACTTTTTGATTGTTGCTATTAACTAACTAACCCCTTCGAGTTGTTACATTAACTTTGACAACCGAAAACAGTGTTGGGAAAAACACTGTTGTAACGTGGGTTGCAATATTATACAGAAATATAATAAAAGCGCTACATTTTAAATAAAAAATCATGGCATGCGAAAACACTTGCTGATAAACTCTAAGCGAACTATTAATAACGCATTAAAAATTAGATGGAAAATTTAATTCAACTTACCGATAAAGATTATATAAGCAAGGGGTTACACCGTAAATGCTATCATCACCCAGATGATCCGAATAAGTGCATCAAAGTCAATTATAATGACGGGGCAGAAGAAGAAACCAACCGCGAAATAGCCTATTATAAGCATCTTATTAAACGCCACATATCATGGGATGCGTTAGCACAATATTACGGTCCGGTAAACACCAATTATGGCCAAGGTCATGTGTTTGAACTCATTCGTGATTATAACGGTGAAATAGCGACTCCACTTGAAAAATATTTGTTGGATGAACAGCTAACCAAACAATATTTTGATGCATTAGTCATTTCGCTAAAAGCATTAAAAACAGCATTGTTAAATGATCGAATTATTACCATGACAATCAAAAGTAAAAATATTCTATTTCAACATTTATCACCAGAAGCAAATCGCTTAATTATTATTGATAACATTGGTAATTCGACATTGATTCCTATCGCTAATTATGTTTCTTATTTTGCTAGAGCCAAAATTGAACGCACTTGGCAACGGTTTTTAGCTTCATTAATCAGAGAAAACAAACACAATCAGTTAATCACTCAATTAGTTAACGAGGTGAATCAGTAAGGCGCAATGTTGCTACTGCACCTTTAATATTATCTTGTCTATTGTTAAGGGTGAATACGCCATGATGTAAATTAGATATACGATTAACGATACTTAGCCCAAGCCCTATTCCATTATGTTTTCTATCCATACGGAAAAAAGCTTGGGTCAGTTTTTCACTTTTTGACTCATCAATGCCCATCCCTTCATCGATAACCGAAATAACAATATCTTTGTCGTCCTTAAGGCAACTAACAGTGATGTTAGTATTTTCGGGGCTATATCGATGAGCGTTTTCAACTAAATTACGTACTAATAGACGAATTAACGTCGCATCACCATTAAATGTTACAGTATGGTCAATAACCTGCCACAAAACTAACTGATTTTTTTGCGAAGTTAATTCGCTTAACTCATCGGTTAATGAAATCATGACATCTTGATAAAAATTAATTTTTTGATATTGACCAATAGTAAATTTTTGACTGGCTCTAGCTAGCATCAATAATTGTTCAACTGTATTGACCAAACGATCAATTCGCTCAATTAATTCATGGCAATCAATGTGATGTTTAGTTTCTAATAATTCCAAATGGAGACGAATACCGGCTAAAGGTGTTCGCATTTCGTGAGCAACATCAGCGGTAAAAAGCCGCTCTTGTGATAACGTGTTATTCAATCTTAAAAATAGATTATTTAATACCGTAGTAATCGATTTGATCTCTCGCATATTACTAATTGGGGCAATGGGTTTAAGATTTTCCTCAGTACGTTGGTTAAGATCGTGCTCAAGAACTTCTAGTGGTTTTGTTATCCATTTAATTGCCTTATAAGCTAAAAATAACGTAACTAGCATCATCGAAAAAGCTGAACAAAACAAAGCAAAGATAGCTTCAAGTTCCTCATGTTCGACAACTTCGTCAATTTTATTTTGGCTTAAAGTTAAATTCACTAAAACATCAATCTGTTCTTTACTTTCATGCCATAACCAAAACACGGTGATGATTTGACAAATCAGCATAATAGCGCCCAAAGTAAAAAATAGATTCCAGCGAATTGTGTGACGAATTTTACTGATAGAATTTATGATCATAACATTTTTTCTTAATTGATTGTGCATGGTTAATCGTCTTGAGTATTAAGCTGATAACCGTAACCTCTTACAGTACGTATTAAATTTTTACCCAGTTTATTTCGTAGCCCATGGATATAAACTTCCAGTACATTTGAACTCGGATCACTTTGCCAATCATACAAATCATTTTGCAACAGATCTCGATGGACTTTTTCACCGGCTTTTAACATTAATCGAGATAACACAATAAATTCCTTAGGGGTTAGCATCACTTCTTGATTAGACAAAATGGTCTTTTGTTGTTTTATATCAATGGTGATAGGACCATAACTAATAAGGTTTTCGGCAATTCCCTGATGCCGACGTATCAGCGCTCGAATGCGTGCTAATAATTCAGTCAAAGCAAAGGGTTTAATTAAGTAATCATCCGCACCAAGATCTAATCCTTGAACCCTATCTTCAATAGTATCTCGAGCGGTTAAAATCAATACGGGGATACTAATTTTATTTTTACGCCAGCGTGTTAAAAGCTCAAGTCCATCACAATCGGGCAAGCCAAGATCTAAAATAATCAAACTAAATTGTCCAAATAATAAATGTTGTTCAGCTTGTTCCCCTGTTGCCGCCACTTCACAAACATAACCATTCGCGGTGATACCATCATACAACCCTTTTTGTAACAGATTATCGTCTTCAACAATTAATATTTTCATAATTTTTAAAACCTATCCACGAGCATTTTTACAAGAATTTAAGCTATCGAGTGATTGATTATACTCTTTAGTCTGAATAGCAAAAATGCCTAATAATAAATGAAACAAATTATCATGCGATAAAAGGTCCTGTTTTGCATGATTTTGTAAACATGCTGTATTGATATGATTTAAGTTTGCTAAATACTTTGAAATCCACAAAATAAATGGAATTTTAGTTTGTTGTGTTGGCGCAATTGAATAAGGAAAACTGTGTAAATATAGACCATTTTCACCCAACGATTCGCCATGATCGGATAAATAGATCAGCATCGTGTTATATTTATTTTGCTTACGTTGTAAAAGTTCAATTGTTTGATTGATAATATAATCAGTATACACAATCGTATTATCGTAAGTATTCACTAAACTGCCTAAGTCACAATTAGTTATCTGATTAGTATCACATGTTGGTGTGAATGTTCTAAATTGTTCAGGATAACGTTGATAGTAATTTGGACCATGACTACCTAAAGGATGTAAAACAATTAAGGAATCTTTATCAAGATGTTGCAGCTTTGTGGCTAACTCATTGACAAGCACTTCATCATAACACGCCCCATCTTGGCAAAGTTTGCTACCGCTATTTAGATACTTTTTAGTTATATTTTCATTTTCAATCCTGTTACAAACACCTTTACAACCAGTATTATTATCCAACCAAATTACATTTATACCTTGTTTGTTTAAAATATCGAGTATATTTTCTTGACGTAAAGCTAAAGCTTCATCGTAATTTTTACGTGACATATTCGAAAACATACAAGGGATAGAAAAAGCAGTATAGGTACCACACGACGTTGTATTTTGAAACGAGATAACATCATCACGTTTGCTTAACAAAGGCGTTGTGTTTTTACCATAACCATTTAGTGCAAAATTTTCACTACGCGCTGTTTCGCCAACTATTAACACAACAACTGTTTTAATAGCTTCACTATCACTATTAACGACTTGCCGATGAGCATCATCACCGATTGTTAAAAAAGGGCGATTTTTATTTTGTTCAAATTGATATTGTCCGTATAGTGCACCAATATAATTGGATGGGAGTAGATATTTGATTATTTTGCTATTATTACGCATAAACGTAGCATAATTTTTATAAAAAATAAGCGCAATAAGCCCAACCAATAACAGTGCTAATAATACAATCATGACATGCTTAAATAAAAAATATAATCCTATCGTTCTTGGTTTAATTTTAACAAGTATAATGACAATACTGGGTAAAATCCCTAACAGTAAAATACAGTTTATTAATTCAAAGGTTATCAACGATGCCGATTCAGTAAAACTCGTCTCTAACGTATTTTGCAACATACTGCGATCAATCATAATGCCAAATCTGAGCATAAAATAAGAGAGTGCTGAACCGATTATGACTAAACTACTTGCTACTATTTTAACTAACCATTGATTTAATAGCAGAGTGAGCAGGATAAAAATCACACAAAAAACAACAACAGGCATGGATATAAAAAAGGCAATATTTTCAATAGAATCTAAAGATAATTTGATTAAAACTTGTTTGTAAAAACTGATATTCAAAATTGTCGCTTGATATACTGCAACTGACACAATGAGCGTACGCAGTGATATAGGACGAGTTAAAAGCATTTGAATTATTCTTTTCATAAAAAACCTATACTACATTTATACCTATCCCTAAAGGAAGTTCGTGTTTAGCTATCAACGTTAATGAATATGTAAAAATGAATGATGTTTATTTAATTAAAATACTGATCAGCGAATAAAAATCATTGATAGTAATTTATAAATAATCGGCCATAACTTTTGTATTACATAAGCTGAAATTAAACTCACTATAAAGCCCCCCACTATGTCTAATGGCCAATGGACACCTAAGTAGACTCGGCTCCAACAGACTAAAATAGCCACAACAGTAAATAGCATTAGAAGTTTTTTTAATTTAGCACCGTAATTTAAGCAAATGACTAAACAAATAGTCCAAACAAAAACCGCATGTTGGCTAGGAAATGAACTTGTTTTATCGTGATATAAATAATTGGTCCCTATATTTTGTGCAAAAGGACGCGGTGAATAAAAGAGATGGCGAAGAATAAACGTGACCAATAATGCCAAAGCTAAACCAATGACAATTTTAATAATTAATTGTCGACAAGAAGGCTGTAAAAACCAATAAATGCCTAAAACAATGACAGGCAAATAAACTAAATAATTTGCACAAAAAACAGCAAAATAGACAAATGTTTTTGAAGCTTGTTCTGATGCATTAATGAGTAAAAAAAGTTGAGTATTCACATTGTTCCACATAAAAAAAACCAATATTATTTATAATGTGAACTAATTTAATCAATAAATCTTAATACAACCTTAATGCAATAAATTTCAAATATAAATTCCATTTCGGTTTGATACGCCCAAGTAAGGTGGAATAAGGCTATATTTGATAAAGGGATAATGATTTTACCAAACTTAACATAATCAGAAATTATGGTTAGTTTGGCGGTTCAACAATAATGATCAGTGAATACGAAATAACCGACTTTTTGATAGCATAGATAAAGAAAAATCCAACAACCAGCAAATAATAAAATAAACGACAATGACAAATAAAAATATCTCGGTTGGATAAACCATACTACGATTGTTGATTTGTGTTGCAACAAAAGTAAATTCAGCCACACCAACAATATAAGCTAAAGAGGTATCTTTAATGAGTGAAACCCATTGATTAACGAAAGATGGCAACATCATTTTTAGTGCTTGCGGCAAAATAATAAAAATAATAACTTGTCTTTTAGTCAAACCTAACGAATAGGCTGCTTGCCACTGTTCTTTGGCAATCGCAATCATACCCGCATAAACTGAATGACCAATATAAGCCGCGCCAATTAAGGATAACGCGAATATCACTGTAGCTATAGCTGGCACATCAATATCAAGCAATATAGGTAATAAAAAGTAAGTCCAAAAAATTAGCATAATCACAGGAATAGCTCTTAAAAAACCCAATAAACTAATTAATATATAGCGACATATACCTTTGGCCACCGTTAAGCCTACCCCAGCTAAAATCCCCAAAAGTGTGGAAAAAAAGATAGCGGCAATGCTCATTAATAGTGTCAAGAAAATGCCGCCAGGAAAGTTTCCCCACATTAAATAATCCAGGTTATTCCAAATAAGTGCTAAACCTTTAAGTTCCATAACTAAACCTTGTTACCAAATTGCAGTCGTTTTGCCTGATAAATATTGCCGAGCGTACCTACAATCACTATAGCTAAAATATATAAAAACGTTGCAATGGCAAAATCCTGAAAAGTTTTAAGCGATTCAGTTTCTACTTGTCGAGAAACGTAAGACAACTCTAAGACGCCAATAGCCATGGTCAGGGATGAATTTTTGATAATATTCATATATTGACCAATTAATGGTGGGAATGCGATACGAAAACTTTGTGGCAAAATTATAAATCGCATACTTTGCCACCAAGTCAACCCGAGTGCCGACGATGCCTGCTGTTGCCCTTTACTCACACCGGATATTCCAGCTCGAAATTCTTCAGCAATAAACGCACTAGAATAAAATGTTAAAGCAATCAAACCAATAATAAATTCAAATGACGGCATTTTTAAAGTGAACAAAAATAAATTAATCTGTGGTTCATCAAATAACCACATTTTAAATTCAGCAGGTAATAAACTTCCAATGCCAAAGTACCAAAAAAACAGTTGAGGCAATAATGGCGAATAACGAAAAATGGCGTTATAGCTAACTACAACGCCTTTGATAAATTTGATATGACTTTGTTGAGCAATAACTAGCAAAAAACCCAATACAGTAGATAAAATGATTGTTAAAACCGAAATAGCGATAGTGACTAAAAAACCATCCCATAACCACCATAAGTAACGTGGTTCTAGTAACTGCTCAAACATAAATTATAAACCTTGACCTATTTTAAAATCACCGCGCGGCATAGCTGATTTGGTTTCTGGTCCAAACCAACGATTATAAATCGTTAACGCTTCACCATCATTTTCAAGTTTTAATAGTATTTGGTCAACCTTTTCTTTCAAACGGGTTTCCCCTTTTGGAATACCAACAGCTTGATACTCTTGGGTAATACTAAATGGCGAAATTTCAAATGCGGCGCGTTGTTCGTCAGGCACATTAGCAAGTAACCCAATTAATTTAGCATCATCTTGAGTTATAGCTTGTACCACACCATTACGCAATGCAGTAAAAGCAAAAGGCGTATCGTCATAGGAGATCACTTTAGCTGTTGGATACTTTTCACGTAAAGTAATTTCCATTACCGTACCTTTATCAGCACCAATGCGTAAATTTTTTAAATCATCAGGCGATTTTAATAACCCTTTTTTGGCAATAAATTTTTGCCCGGTAGCAAAGTAAGGTAAACTAAAATCGACTGTTTTAGCGCGTTCATCAGTAACCGTAAAGTTTGCTACAATCAGATCGGCTTTTTGTGAGGTTAGTAAGGGAATACGGTTAGCCGGATTAGTTGGAACAAGATCAACTTTTACATTCAATGCTTTAGCAATTTCATTAGCATAATCAACATCAAGCCCTGCAATTTTATTCGTTTTTTCATCAATAAAGCCAAACGGCGGATTGCTATCAAATACGGCTATTTTAATTTCACCGCGTTTTTCAATATCATCCAAACGATCCGCAAAAGCAGAGTTCGTTCCTAATAAACTACCAATTAATGCTACTACTGTTAGCGTTTTAGTTAAAAATTTCATCTTGATTTCCCCAAATAAGGATAGAGTTAAGTACAGCTAAAGTCTAACAGCAAATAACTGAGGTAAATAAATAATAAATTTTTACATGGTTATAACTAATAGTTATATTAAAAGCAGCAACCTACTTTTTTATGATTGAGTGACTAATGATTGCTGCTTGTTAATTAACATTCTCAAAGACCATCATGCAATTTTGATAGAGATGATTAATCAAAAATATTTTTAGATGTCTGGTTGCACAATATGTTGTTGCTAACTCACATAACATCTTCATTTTATAAACTGCTTTAGCTTCCTATTATTTCATTTTCGACAAAAAAGTAAGCAATCTCTCTTTCGGCTGATGCCGCTGAATCCGAACCATGTACTGCATTTTCAGTCACACTGTCAGCAAAATCTGCTCGCAACGTGCCCGCAGCCGCTTTAGATAAATCAGTTGGCCCCATCAATTCACGATAGCGTTGAATTGCATTTTCACCTTCAAGTACTTGCACAACAATTGCACCAGATGTCATAAATTTTACTAAATTGTCAAAAAACGGTTTACCTTGATGTTCAGCATAAAAGCCCGCCGCTTGTTCTTGTGTTAATTTCAACATTTTTAATGCAATAATCTTGAATTTTGCTTGTGATATACGCGTTTCAATCTCACCAATTATCTGTTTACGAACTGCATTTGGCTTGATAATTGATAAAGTTCGTTCTATAGCCATAAGTTAATCCTCATTAATTGAAGCTAAATTTGACACGTGCAATTTGACCACTTTCATCTAACAATAATAAAAAGTGTTCACCTTTTTGTGATAAAGTGACTGCAACTTTATCACTATCCATCGAATGTGCAATAAGATTGCCATCTAAAAACCACCATTTTTCTCCATATCCCCCCTCTGGTGTTAAATCAACGGTGACTTGATTGTTGCCGGGCAATGCCCTAAGTAGTTGTTTATCATTTAGTCCAACAATATTGAGTGACATAAAAACATCTTGCCCCATTACAGGACAACGTTTATCAATTGGTGGCAATAAAGCCCGTCTTTTCTCTTTGGTTAATAGAAAGTTTTCTAAGGATACTGGCCATAGCGCGACTTGTTTTTTTTGCGCGCCAGGGCAATCCGCCGCGACACGCTCACCTTGTTCATTAACCCAAATCGTTATCGAACCAGAACGATAAATATTATTTTTTAACTCACTATAGGTGCTTAATGTTGGTGGAACCATATTATTCAATACCCATGCTGTTTTTTGGCGGTGACAGTTTGCATCTGACTCAGGAAGCGGTTGCCCTAATGGCCAACAAATTTTTATAGATGATACTGATTCTGGTTTTGGATAAGCAGTAAGTGGACGATTTAAACGGTTTTCTCGGTTTAATAAAATAGAATTAACATGTTGTAAAATTGGCATTGCAGAGATTGAACCATATTGCCCCACAACAGGCGTTCCATCAGGCCGCCCTACCCAAACCCCAATTAAATATCGTGGATTAATACCAATTGCCCAAGCATCGCGATAGCCATAACTGGTTCCGGTTTTATAAGCTAATAAATTATTATTAATTAGCATTTGTCTTGTTATCCAAGCGCTACCATCTGAAATAAGGGGTTTAGTAATTAATGGCGCTTGTTGAGTAAAGCGCAAAGGACTCACCTCACCATGCCTTGCAAATGCACTATAAGCGCTGACAAGATTATCCATTCTTACAGAAGCGCCACCTAATATATAAGAGATATTCGGTTCATTTGCTATGGACGATAACGGTAAACCGATGCCAGCCAATTTACCGGCAAATCGTTTTGGCCCATATAACTCAATTAATTGTACCGCGGGTAAGTTTAATGATTTACTTAACGCATCCGATGCGCTAACCGGGCCATTAAATCCCTCATCAAAATTAGTGGGTCGATAATCAGTGGTAATACGTGGAACATCTTGGAGTAACGATTCTGAATGAATCATACCATCATCAATGGCAAAAGCATAAATGAAAGGTTTTAGTGTAGAGCCAGGCGATCTTAACGCACTAATCATATCCACTTGGCCAAAGCGCTCTTTGTCATTAAAATCAGCTGAACCGATATACGCTTTAACTGTCATATCAGTATGATCGACAACCAAAATAGCCAATGATGTTTTAGGAGGTAGTTGTGAGGCTCGATTGATGGCTAAATCTTCTAAATTATATTGAAGCGAAGCATCAATAGTGGAATGAATAATATCCTCATTCGGATATTTCTGTTTTAGACGATAAGCCAATAAAGGCGCCAACTGCGGTGCTTTTCGTGGATAGACCCAAACTTCGTCACGTCGGACTTGATCGATCAAATCATTAGGCCACACCTTATATTGCGCCAATCTATCTAATACTTTATCGCGAGCTTGCTTCGCTCTTTCAGGAAATCGATCAGGCCTCAATCGACTTGGCGCTTGAGGTAATACGGCTAATAATACAGCTTCACTTCTTGTTAACGCTTTGGGATGTTTACCAAAATAGGACCAGCTTGCTGCGCCAATACCCTCTATTGTGCCACCATAAGGAGCATGATTAATATATAAAGTTAAAATCTCCTTTTTACTATAATGTAATTCAAGTTGCAGGGTTCGAAAAAGCTGTTTTAGCTTACCGAGCAGTGTTCGATCATGTGGATATAATAATCTCGCCACTTGCATAGAGAGAGTACTGCCTCCGGAAATGATTCGATCATTAGCTATATTTTGCCAAGCTGCACGGACTAAAGAAACCGGATTGATACCGATATGATCGTAAAAATAACGATCTTCATAATTTAATAAAACGTCAAGATAATAGTCGGGCACTTCATCAAGGTTGACCGAATAACGCCAAACACCATTTTGGTCTGCAAATCGCCATAAGGGTGTTTCATCTTCAGCAACAACCGTCTGCGTAGTTTTATTTTGGGAAATAGATAATGGAAAAAGAGAATCAGCAATCAAAAAACTACCGACTAATAAAACCAATAATATCAATACAAATTTGAATAATTTATAAAAGTGTTTTTTCATTATTGTTGTTATGTGACCTTGCTAAATATACTTACAAATAAAAATTCCGCCAAATATTTTGGCGGAATAATCAGTCAAGTTTATTGATATTTGATTAATTTTGTTCCTTTTTCGGATTTGAAATAGTCATCAAATCATGTGATTGTCCTATCGCAAAGCGTTCTGGACGATACATAGATTCAACATAGGGATAAGGAATCATATAATCGCCTGGCGTTACCGCTCTAACTAAATAAACGATACGTTTACGATAGGTATCTCGCGCTACATATTTTTGCAGATTAACGGCGGCAACATATCTATCATCTCGATATTCTTGATATTTAATATCACTAATATCCTCATCTTTCATTAAATCCGCTATAGCAGGAATTGATGATAAATTTACGCTACTATTAGAAAGATTTTGATTTTCAAGTTCCAAACCTGCTGGTAAAAAATCAACAATCAAGGCATCATTAACAGGTTTTTTAGCCGTTACATCTAAAACTACAACCATCATTGAACCAACCTCTAAAGTTGCTGGTGATATGTTATTACCCTGCAAATCGTAATAGCGACGACTGATATTAAAGAAATCATCAGGTGACGTTGGTGCTGGTTGTGTATTGGAATAACCAGTAACAGAAAACTTAATATAAAGTGGTTCACTCGATTCTGCATTTTTAATCGTTAACCCTTGAGCTAACCCATCATAATCATAAGAGTGTGAAAAAACCGAATTCACGTCATTAACTTTACCATTTATCGTCACGTTGAATTTATGACCAGTGCTATGTTGTTCTAATGACCAACCAGCAATAAACAATGCGTTTAGCTCTTGTGTTGAAAAATAGCGTTTATCATTTAATAAATCTGATAAATTAAATAAATAACTAGCTTGATTATTTTGAGCCATATTGTTATCTAACAGTAAAGAGAGTATTAATGCTTTATCACGTATTTCACTGCCGTAATTACCTAACCAGTTATTATTATACTGATATGGCGTGCTGAAAATTAATGGTAATAATTGTTCATAGATAGGTTGATAACCATTCAATTTTGCAGCAACCGCTAATTGTGCTAAAGGTAATGGTGAATAGATAAATGACTTATCACTATTAATTTTGTCTGATAAATAATTTACCTCGTTACGCATTGCTGAGGTAATTTTATTTTGTTTAGTTAGCACCATTAACGCATAAGCTTTGATTGACAACTTGGTAAACTCAAGATTACGCGAATCTCCATAATAATTAAGATTATTAAATGCAGATGCATCATAAATATATTGACCTATGCGCGTCATTGCTAAATCAAGCGCTTTATCACTAACTTGATAACCCCGTTCTTTAGCTTGCAATAAGAAGTCAGTTGCATACACAGTCAACCAATGCTCTTCTTCGTTATGGCTATTCCATAAACCGAAGCTGCCGTTACTGCGTTGCATTGATAAGATACGTGAAATACCCAATTGTACTTTTTCACGACGTTTATCATCAGCATCGGTTTGAATGCCTAACTCTGCAAGTTGTTCACTATTGGCATATAGCGATGGGAATAAACCACTGGTTGTTTGTTCCAAACAACCGTAAGGATATGCAAATAATGCTTTGATATATTGAGCAATATTCAAGGGTGGTTGATTAGAGATAACCAACTGCCCAGCAACAGTGTTATCAATTAATCCCGTTAATGCTTGGTCTGGTAATTGCCAACTTTCATTGGCATTTAATGCTGCTACATAAGATCGCGTTGTACCAGCATAGGCTGGTCTTACGCCAATTGACCATGAACGTTCAATGTTAACCTCTGAATTACCTTCGAGTAAAATACCTTTGACCGCTATCGTCACTGAACCTGCACCATAACCATAATCCGCAATTACAGGAATTTGAATAATCTCTTTTTGTTTACTATCAAGTTTAACCGATATCGTTTGTGCTTCATTTTGCTTAATCAAACCCGCGGTTGATACTTCAATTTGCATAGTTTGTGTGCTATCAGTCAAATTATGCACATCTAACGCTAATACAGCGCGATCACCACCAGATAAAAATCGCGGCGTAGATAATTCAACCACAACCGGCGCGGCAACCTTCATTTTTTTATCCGCTTTACCAAAACGGTTATCATCCCATGCTTGCGCCATTATTCGTAGTTCACCATTAAAATTAGGTAAAGGTAAATTAATCTCACCTTCACCTTCGTCATTTAACTCAATGGTATTGAGTTGTTGTGCAACAATTTGAACGTCATTTGACGGTTTTTTCCCGCCAGCGCCCATCGCATCACCACCGAAGCTCATGTTAACATTACGACCGGTAGCTTCAATTAATTTGCCATAGACATCATAAATATCGACATTATAACGTTTACGCCCTAAGAACCCAGCATAAGGATCGGGGGTGACATAATCAGTAATATTTAACACGCCAGAATCAACTGCTGAAACCAATACAGTCACTTTTTTATCTTTCTGGATAGATGATGGATCCATTTTAATTTTAATCGGCACAACGCTTTCTGGTTGTACTTGTACCGGTGCATCAATTGAAAAATTTAATTGACGATTAGCCGTATCAATCGGTAAATAAAGCAAACCAATTGCGCGTTTGACAGTTTGCACTGAAGCGTCCGTCGACGGGCGAACAATCATGGCACTAATGTAAATATCATGTCGTCCCCATTTTTCAATAGGAATGTCGACATCTAAACCTTCTTCACCCACTGTAATGGCTTTTTTCCAAATGGTGCCATCGTTGGTTTCAAGAGAAATATAGCCAGAACCTGCTACAGGTGCTTGAACATTAACTTTAGCGACATCGCCAGGATTGTAAGATGGCTTATCAATACTTAACTTAACTTGGTCTGGACGTACCGATTTAGTACCTTGAGTATTATCCTCCCAGTCATAACCAGACCAGAATCGAAAACTTGTTACGACTTTAGTGTTAGTATCGACAACTTCAACACGATAAGAACCATAATCGGTTGGTTGATAGGCTATTTTTGTGGTACTGCCTGGCTCAATCGATAACTGATCTTCCGAAACGACAAACTCCTTGGAGTTGTAACTTTGGCTCCAGCCATCTACATCTGACCACACCCAATAATAATTATAACGCTCACGAATCAGTCTAGCTTTTAATGAATTTGTACCTAATTTTTCACCATGCGTATCAACGTAAGCGATTTCGAATTCAGCATTACTATTTATGTCTACAGTAGGACGCTGTAAATAATTATCGCTATTCCAATCATAATAAGGCGAGTCTTCAAATAATGCTCGAATTGCCGGCATTTTAGGTGCTGGCCAAATAGTTTGCGTTGCATAACGTGTAACCGGCCTACCGCCAGAATCTAGCAAACTAGCTTGTAAAACAACTTTGACAGGCGATTGCGTTTCGGACCAATAAACTTTCTTCACATCAATTTGAGTTAAGCCATCGTTATCTAACTCCAACCCTAAAGAATCTAGATCCTCATATAGATTATCATCAGTAACTGGACCAATTTTAAAATCAGCTAATCCAGCAATAGTGTCGGCTTTCTTTAAATAAAGATTCGCATCTAAGCGATTACCGGATGCAGGTGCGCCATATAAATACCAACCTTTGATATCAAAGGAAACATCTTCATCCTTTAGAATTGGCTCATCAGATAAACTGTGAATTTCCATTGCCATACGTTCTGGCAAAAACTCTTCTACTTTGAAGTTCCATTGGCGAAAGTTATCATCACCTAAATTAAAACGAATTGTCCAATTACCTGTTGCGGCATCATCGGGAATAACAAACTGTTGTTGATATAAACCATTGGTATCTGCACGACTTTTTAAATGGAAAGTTTCAACAACTCGACCATTAGTCGATATCACCTCAGCGATGATGGGTTGTTCAGGTAATGGCTGACCATCTGCGTCGCGTAATAGTGCATTGAAATAGACGGTTTCTTTTGGACGATAAAGATCACGAGGGCCAAAAACAAACAATTGTTTTTGATAAAACGGCGTACCAGATAGATTGAAATCCGTTAAATTGAGTGCGTTTCGATCAATCGTCACAAATGAGGTTTGCTGGCCATCAGTAGCCGTCAATATGTTATAGGCAGAGCTTTTTGTTTTGGTAAATTCAGCATAACCATCTTTATCTGTTGTTGCTGTCAGGTTTTTACATGTTTTGTTACTATTTTCGGTTTGGCATAGCAGTGATAAATTAATATTGGCGAGTGGTTTACCGTTATCTAAACCATGAGCCATTACCGCTAATTTACCATTTTTATAGTGATGAAGTGAAACCCCAATATTACTTATTGAAAATATTGTTGCTGAGTTATATTCATTATAAGTTCCTGCTTGATTAATTACCGCAATATAAACCCCTTCTTGATTGAGTTTAGTAATGTTAGAAAGGTTAACGATAATGGTTTCTTGAGCATTCGGTTTAGGATTAAGATCAAATCTTGAGGAATAAACTAAGTCAGTAAATTCGCTCATTTCTTGCGAACGCCAAATAGATAACATATTAATAAAGCCATAATTATCGATCAAACTGGATAATTTTTCTGGCTTAATTTTGAAAAAGTTTATATCAACTTTGTCAACATTGAGCGTGGTAATAGGTAACCCACTCATCGATTTACTTGGTAATAATAATCCAGTACTTGCAAAGCCGACTGTTGGCTTACGGTCTTGAGTGGTTATCTCGGTTTGATAAACTTCGGGTAAATGACTATCATTAATAGCTGATAACATTTTATCAATAGTTAAAACTAATTTACGATCTGGTTGAAGATAACGAAGTTTTAATTCAAGGCCATTATCAGACAACTCCCAAGCGCCATCAACCACACCACTCTCTTTGTCAACCAATCTCAATAAATTTGAAAAATTCAATTTTGGATTGATAGGAACAGAAAACGTCACAACTAAAGTACTTGTACCATCAATAATAACTTCTGAACTATCGATAACTTTTAGGCTTTTACCTTTATATTTTTCAATTAATTCAGGTGTTGGATTAAACGAACTATGAGATTGCGAATTAACATTCGAATTATGCGTAGAATTATCGGTAATGAGCTCCGTTTTATTAGTACTTTCTAAATCGACAGTTTTCTTTTTTTGATCGTCACAAGCACATAACGCCAAAAACAAACCTAACACAGCCAACTGTTTTATCAATCTCATTGTTTCATCTAATCCTTACTATTACAGGTAAATATACTTGTTATTTTATTGACGATATTATGTCCTATTGCATAAAAATTAGCAAAGAATCTTTATCAAGATTTTTAGCCTATCTTGAGATAAATAAATTTTTCATATTAGTAAAAAAATTAGCGGAATGAGGTTATTGAAGGAGGCGTATGAGATTTAGAACTTATCATGAAGTCAATAAGCTCTAAGTATCTATATTTTCTAATATTATTCGATAATTAATAACTGATTTACGATGTTTTGATAATTAATTTTTTTAAGATAAAGTTCAAAATAATGCCATAAAGCGGTAAAAAGAATAAGCCACAGATAATAATTTTAAAACTATAATCGATAGCGGCAATTTCAACCCAATGCGTTGCCATAAACTCATCGCTCGTTTTATAAAATGCGATCGCAAAAAAGACAATAGTATCAATACCATTACCTAATACAGCTGATGCCGAAGGTGCTACCCACCATGCTCTATTTTTACGTAAATAATTAAACACAGTGATATCCATCAATTGCCCAACTAAATAAGCGGCAAAACTGGCTAAGGCAATACGGAAAACAAAACTGTTAAAATCAGACAAAGCTGAAAATCCCATCCAATGTCCTTCAAAAAATACGACCGAAATGGAATAAGAGAACAGTAATGCCGGTATCATAACAACAAAGATAATTTTTCTGGCAAGGCTAGCACCAAATACCCGAATGGTTAAATCGGTAGTCAGAAAGATAAATGGAAAGGTAAAAGCGCCCCAAGTGGTATGAAAACCGAAGATATCAAACGGGATTTGCACCAAATAATTACTTGAAGCAATAACCAAAATATGAAAAAACGAAAGCCAGCCAAGGGCTTTCATTTGTTGCGTGTGAGTAAATTTGCTTGTTTGCTCTGAATGCGTGTTCAGATACATAAATTTTCCTTTTTTATGGGGTGAGTGAACCCAGTATGACAATTAATTTGAATGATTAAGGTATTGGTTTAAACCTTTCTCGCGAAGAATGCAGCTAGGACACTTACCACATCCACCCTCTACCCCATAATAGCAAGTATGGGTATGGTTTCGGATATAATCCAAATAACCTAACTTATCAGCCATTTCCCATGTTTGAGCTTTGGTAAGATACATTAAAGGCGTTTTAATATTAAAAGCGTAATCCATAGCTAAATTCATTGACACATTCATCGATTTGATAAAGATATCTCGACAGTCCGGATAACCACTAAAATCAGTTTCACATACACCAATAATAATATCTTTAATACCGTGTTGTTTGGCATAACAGCCCGCTAACAATAAAAATAACATATTGCGCCCATCAACAAAGGTATTAGGATAATCCCCGTCTTTGGCAGCTTTAATTTCCTGCGCGTCATCAATCAACGCATTATTGGTCGTTTGTTTGATCACTGAAGTATCAATGACGGTTTGTTTCACACCAAGATCTTCAGCAATCCATTTAGCTTTTTCAAGCTCAATGGCATGTCGTTGTCCATATTGAAAACTAATGGTTTCGACGTTTTCACGTCCATAATCTGCAATGGCTTGCAGTAAACAGGTGGTAGAATCTTGCCCACCAGAAAATATCACTAGTGCTTTACGATTTTGCATTTTTAACTGTTCCGATTTGATTTTTTCGACAAAAAATTAGCGATTATCAACTTTTTCAGGATAGAGATCGTGATTAGCCAAACGGTTCATCGCTATCTGTTCCCAATTGGTACCAGCTTTACCATAATTGGCATAAGGATCAATTGAGATACCGCCGCGCGGTGTAAATTTTCCCCAAACCTCAATATATTTAGGATCCATTAACTTAATCAGATCTTTCATGATGATATTAATGCAATCTTCATGATAATCGCCATGATTACGAAAGCTAAATAGATACAGTTTGAGTGATTTACTCTCAACCATCTTAATATTTGGTACATACGAAATATAAATCGTAGCAAAATCAGGTTGACCGGTTATCGGACAAAGACTGGTAAATTCCGGGCAGTTAAATTTAACAAAATAATCATTACCAGGATGTTTATTATCAAAGGTTTCCAAAATATTTGGACAATAGTCAGTTGGATAGCGAACAGATTGGTCGCCAAGTAGTGTAATTTTACTCATTAAATTTTCCTTAGTTTTTTAGCGTGGGAGGTTCACGAACCACGTAGTAAGGCGCACACCTTACTATTTTTAATGGCAAAAGTCTAGGATAATAGCTGTCTAACGCGATGTTAAAAACGCTATCAATATTAAGCTTGATAGCGTGAAGATAAAAAATAAGCAGGTTAGCAATTTATTTAACTGCTACTTGTTGATAATAATCAGCAAGTTTTTGTTTAGCATCCGCTAGTTCTTGTTCGGCTTTTTGTACTTTTGCTTTTAACTTATCAATTTTTTCTTGATCGAACTTTTTACTATCTTTAGCGTATTTTTCAGTTTTTTGAGCTAATTCATTCTTTCTTTCAACAACTTTATCCGTTTTTTCGGCAATATCTTGCTTATATTTTGACTCTAAATCGGCATTACTACAATGCGTATTAACTTCATCAAGCGCTTTCTCAAGCCCGTTAATTTTATGGCTGTTATTATGGCTTTTAGCTTGTTCAATTTCGGCTTGAATAGCCTGCTTTTTGCTTTCACAAGTTAGCCCTTCAGATTGATGATTTTGCGCAAAGCTGTTCATTGAGCAGGTTGTGACCAAAGTCAACATACTTAATTTACTGACTAACTTTATTACTTTTTTCATATTCATTTCCCCAATTGTTTATTTTCTCAGTTGTATACAATCAACTTTATGATCTTTCCCTTTGGTTAGAATCAAACTTGCTCGTTCCCGTGTTGGCAAAATATTTTCGATCAAATTTAATTCATTAATTTCTCGCCAAAGGCGGTTAGCAATATTCACAGCTTCTTGTTCTGGCAACTGTGAATAATGGTGAAAATAGGAATTAGGATCACTAAATGCCCCAGCTCTAAATTTCAAAAATCGATTGACATACCAATCATGTAATAACGGTAATTGTGCATCGACATATATTGAAAAATCGACATAATCAGAAACAAATACCCGATTGTTAGCTTGAGTATAATTGACTAAACCTTGTAAAACATTTAATCCTTCAAGAATTAAAATGTCGGGACTGTCTATAATAATTTCTTCATTTTCGACAATGTCATAAACTAAATGCGAATAAACAGGGGCACTGACCTGTTTTTGCCCTGACTTAATGTCAGCAACAAAATTAATCAATTTTTTGATATCATAAGATTGTGGAAAGCCTTTTTTATTCATTATTCCACGTTGTTCAAGACATTTATTTGGATACAAAAATCCATCGGTTGTCACCAATGCAACTTTGCGATGTTCAGGCCAACGTGTCAAAAGCGCCTGTAATACTCGAGCAGTGGTGCTTTTACCGACAGCCACACTACCTGCGATACCAATAATATAAGGGATTTTCTGACTTTTACCTAAAAATTTTGATAACACAACCTGCCTAGAAAGGCTATTACTAATATAGTAATTAAGTAGTCGAGATAAAGGCAAATAGATTTCACTTACCTCATCCATCGATAAATCTTCATTAATTCCTTGTAACGAAGTTAATTCTTCGGAAGTTAAAGTCATTGGTACCGCATTACGCAAACTTGCCCACTCTTTACGGCTAAATTGCATATAAGGACTCAAATGATTCTTCATATTTTACTTTTCTCTTTGATGATTAATGCAAAAATAATCGGTTCAGATTATACATAATTCTTATTTTTTACAATCACAAATTAGCATTGATGCTTCATCGTAGCTATCTGGATGAGTTACTGATAAAATATGAAACGTAAAATTTAACTTGGATATAAAATTGAGATTATATGTTAAAAACTAAATCGAAGCTAAAACCTAAAAAAACCCGTCAAGAAATAAATGAAGAGTCGCGTGAACTGAAACGCAAACGTAAACATAAAGGTTTACCGAGCGGTTCACGTTTTAATGGTCAAGATAACAATCAACATAAAAAATCATCCAATACCATTAAAGATCCGCGAATTGGTAGTAAAAAGCCAATTGCCTTAGTTGCGGATGATGCAACAAGCAAACCTGTTTTAGTCAAAGAGTCAAAACCAATAAAAAAACGCTTATCCCCTCAAGAAGAGTTAGAACAATTAGAAAATGATGCAAAATTAGAGCAACTACTTGATTTAGTCGAAAGTGATAGTAAATTAACCAAAGAGCAACAGTCATACCTTGATAGCAAACTAAACCGTATAGAAGAGCTGATGCAACAGCTTGGTTATAGTGATGATGATTTTGATGATGAACAAGATGAAGCGAAAGACGATATCGTCAATTTATTAAAACGTCATTAAAAATCGATTAAATGATCATAATCCGACGTGAATGTGATTATAAAGTATTTAAGTCATATCAATTAAAATACAGCGATTTTAATTGATATGATCTTAAAATCGGTATTGTTCAATACAAATCAGCTTAGATAAATAATGAGAACATAATGCCATTACTAATAATGCTTAGTTTATATTTTGGATTATTGATTTGTACGTTACTATTTTTAAAAAAAACCAATCGTATAAAAAATAGAACCAAAATCAAAACTAAACAAAAACCAATTAAAAAAAAATCATGGAAATAGCAATGTTAGATGCCGAATTAAATAAAAATAATAATAAAATTCAAACGCAATTATGGGATCAAAGATTAATTGAAAAATATAATTATTCTGGTCCGAGATATACATCATACCCAACAGCGCTCGAATTTAATGAAAATTTTAATGACCAAGATTTTTTAGCGGCGGCCAATCGTTATCCCGATAGACCATTATCGCTTTATGTTCATATCCCTTTTTGCCATAAGCTTTGTTATTTTTGTGGTTGTAACAAACTAGTTACCCGCCAGACTCAAAAAGTTACTAAATATTTAGATATACTCGATATTGAAATTGAAAAGCGATCACAACTATTCAAAAACCGTATTGTCTCGCAAATGCATTGGGGCGGCGGTACCCCAACCTTTTTGACCAACGATGAAATTACCCGCCTGATTGTTTCGCTAAGAAAGCATTTCAATTTTGCGCAAAATGCTGAACTGTCAATTGAAATTGACCCACGGGAAATTACTCCTCAAACTATTGATCATCTTGCTAGCCTCGGATTTAATCGACTGAGTATGGGAATTCAAGATTTTAATCACGAAATTCAAAATTTAATTAATCGTGAACAAGATGAAAATCTAATCCGCTCATTAATTAAGCAAGCACGTAAAAATCATTTCCATTCAATTAGCTTGGATCTTATCTATGGATTACCTAAACAAACAGTAGAAAGTTTTACCGAAACCTTAAATAAGGTTATCGATATTTCACCAGATCGATTGAGTGTCTTTAATTATGCTCATCTTCCTAGTCGTTTTGCCGCTCAGCGAAAGATCAAAGATCAGGATTTACCTAACGCTAATCAAAAATTGCAGATTTTACAAACCTGTATCGAAAAATTAACCCAAGCTGGTTATCAATTTATCGGTATGGATCACTTTGCTAAACCCACTGATGAACTGGCAATCGCGCAGCAGCAAAATAAATTGCACCGCAATTTTCAAGGTTATACCACGCAAGGTGATGCTGATTTATTGGGACTTGGTGTATCGGCAATTAGCATGCTGGGTGATAGTTATGCGCAAAATCAAAAAGATCTAAAAATTTATCAAAACCAAGTTGAACAAACTGGCAATGGTTTATGGAAAGGCTTTAATTTAAATAATGATGATATTATTCGGCGTGATGTGATTAAACAGCTTATTTGTCATTTTTATTTAGACAAAAAACAAATAGAGCAAAAATTTACTATTCAGTTCGATGATTATTTTGCGCAAGACTTATCGTTACTCAAACCATTACAACAAGATGGTCTGGTCATGATTAGTGATGATACCATTGTTGTACAACCCAAAGGACATTTATTAATTCGTAATATATGTATGTGTTTTGATAGTTATATGCGCCGTATGGCAAGACAGCAACAATTCTCACGCGTGATCTAGTTCACTTTACTCACGCATGAATATTCGATTATCATTACTTATTAATGACTGGCTAAATAGACTTTAAATTTTGTCGTTTGTGCTATCACTTCTACACTTTTAAACGTGTCATTTAAAATCGTTTGATAGGGTAAAAATGAGTTTGCTACTATACACAAATAACCATTCAATTTTAGATGTTTTTTGGCTTGGCTAATTAAAGCATTAACCGCAGTATAATCGGTCTGCTTGCCGTCATGAAAAGGCGGATTTGATATAATCAAATGGTATTTATCATTCAAATTAGAAAAAACATCACTGGCAACAACACTGGCTGATAAATGATTACTCGCTAACGTTGCTTTGCTTGATTCTAATGCCGCACTATTAACGTCAGACAGTGTTAACGTAATATCAGGATATAATTTAGCAAGCACTGTTGCCAAAATACCCGAGCCACATCCGACATCTAAAACATGTCCTTTAACAATGTCTGCATGTTCCATCAATGCATTTAATAGCAATTCACTACCCGCATCTAACCCTTTTTGGCTAAATACGCCTGGTAAACTTTTCACTTCAATGTCGTGATTATCGATTGTTAAATGATAGCTCAACCACCATTTTTCAAACTCAAAGGCCAAACGATGATCGGCTTGAAAATGATATAAACTGCAACGTCTGGCACTATCTATTTTTTGGATGGAACCAAACTCATTTAACAAAGCTTCAACACTTTTAATCCCTGAGCGGTTTTCACCAACAATAAAAATATCACTCCCTTTAGCCATGTTATGTAATAAGTAAGACAACTGAAACTGCGCTTCACTTTTTGTTTTTGGCCAATAGTAGATGACCGTATCCATGTTTGTGTAAAAGGTAGAATCAGGTAGCAAAGCAAAAAGCGTTTCGACCTTATGGGTGTAATTTTTTAGTCGTAAATAGGTATGAAACTGAGAACAATGAATTTTGATGTTATGCGCCGAAAAACTTGCCGGATAACTGTCTTGAATATCGCCAGCAAAGATAACATTTTTATTGTTAAAGATACTCTCGTGTCGCTCTATTACTTGACTTGCTGGTGTAAAAGCAGATGTTGCCATATTACCTCAATGAAAAAACCTTTATAAATTTAGCCGTTGATTATACAATTAACGTCCCTTAATCTCTAACAAAAAAACACTTTCTTAATCATGACTGAACAAGATTGGTATTTAAAGCAATGTAATATCACACAATATGTTTTGCGTGATGCAGCGGCGTTCAAAGGTGAACTTGCAACACATATTAGTGATGAAATCCGCTTAATTGTTGTTGCAGAACAAAAGCCAACACAAAAAATATATCAGGATATTTTAAATGCCATTAGTCTTAGCACTGAACACGTATTGGTGCTTACGCCATCGCAACTCATTATTCCTGCTAATGAAATAAATAAAGTGGTATGGTTTATTGATATTCAACCAGATGAATCGTGGCAAAATCAGTTAGTGATTCAAACAACGAATTTAGATGCCTTAGCCAATGCACCACAACAAAAACGCCAGCTTTGGCAACAATTATGTCAATATGAAAACTATTTCCATCCTAAACAAGCATGATTTATCAGAAGCTTATGCATTAGAACAACTTTGCCATCCTATTGCATGGTCTAAACAGACGTTCTTCTCTAACCAAGGCGATCATTATTTAAATTTGAAGCTCACGATTAATAACAAAATAATTGGATTTTGCATATGCCAATTAGTGGCCGATGAAGCAAACTTATTTAATATCGCGATACATCCTAAGTTTAGAAAACAAGGATTAGCAAAAGCGTTGCTCAACTGCCTTATTGACAAGTTAACGACAATCAACCCATCTAACCCTATCACCACGCTTTGGTTAGAAGTTCGACAATCAAATAAGGCCGCTATTTTGTTGTATCATTCACTTGGTTTTAATCAAATTACGATTAGAAAAAATTATTATCCAACTACAGATGGTAAACAAGAAGATGCAATCATTATGGCTTTGACATTAGCCTTATAAAACAGAGGAATATAAGAATGCAAAACCATACCGCATTACTATTTGTTAATGGGGAGCCGCCAAAGCACTACCCTAACACTAGCGATAATTATTGCTGTATAGCGGCAACTGACGGAGCATATCATAATTATTTATCATCAACCTCAATCATTCCCAATTATATTATTGGTGATTTAGATAGTTTTCACCGTGATCGCAACACACCAAACACGACTCAAGTGATTCACACTCCTGATCAAAATAAAACTGACTTTGAAAAAGCGATGTTATTTTTAGCCGATAAAGGAATAAAACGCTTTATTGTGTATGGTGCCTGCGGTCATGCTAGTGATCATTTTTTAGGTAACTTATCAGTTGCAAAACAATATCATCAACAATTTGATATCACTTTTTATGATAATTATTGCCATTTCTTTTTTGCTAAACACCAGCAAGTTCTCACCGGTATAAAAAATCGAATTATCTCATTGATGCCTTTTCCAAAAGTAATCAAATTATCTATTGATGGTGTTCAATATCCGCTGACTAATGCAACGTTGAAGTTAGGCGAGTTAACGAGTTTACGAAATAAGGCAATCAGTGATTTAGTAAAAATATCATTTAAAAATGGTAATTTACTTATCTTCATTGAAGATTTACATACAGATGATTGACAACATTATTTACATTACTTTACAATACTTTACACACATTGGCAGAAGAATTATTATAAAAGGATCCTCTCCATGCTTATAAAGAAACTTTCGGTTTTTATTTGCTCTTCATTACTTTCTTGCATGGTTATTGCACAAAATGCAGCAAAAGAGAATAACACAGATGAGATAATTGATTCATTTCTTCAATGCGACAGTCAATTTTTTGAACAGTTAGCTAAAAATAAGAAATATTTTAGCCAATATGCCGACTTAGATTCGTTTGAAAATATTGCCTATATTCCCGTTCAATCAATGGAATATGATAATAGCAATACAACAATGTTGAAAAAACCAATTAAATATAAAGGATTAACAATAGTTGGTTATCAAAACATCTATATACCCACTACATTATCTGGCAAATTTTATTATTGGGGATTTATCTTTAATAATAATTTAGATGAAGTTAAAAATAATTTAAAAAACCTCAACTGGTTACCTTACAATAATCAAGTCTATATCGCTAATCCTAAAATTTATGATCAAAAAAATAAAGCCCTTCTTTGGCAGGATAACCCATACTCAATTGATATGGTTATTCCACGACTTTGGACGGTTGAAAAATCACTTTATTTAGAAAATATTGCCGATAATCAGAGCCGAATAGCTTGTTCAATTCAAGGCGATATAGAAAAAGATATTCTTTATTTAACTCGCCCAGACATGAAACCCTTAGATGCTAAAATTGAAGCTAAACGTCAAGAAAAAATTAAAGCTTATAAGCTAAAAAAACAAAAAGAGAATGAAGAAAATCTAAAATCTCAACAAAAGAAAGACATGAGTAAAACATCAAAAGAAAATAAATCAAAAGGCGGGGATAAGATTTAAATGAAAAAATTATATTTATTATTGATTCTGTCTTCTTTTTCTGCGTTTGGTAATAGTGTCGATACTAAAATAGCACCAATCAATGATACTGTTGACGAAAAAACAACATCAGACGTAAATGAAATTTTACATAATGAACGCGTTGGTCAGCAATTTATTTCGATAAGTAAATCTAAAGACGACAAATCTACTGGTTATTCATTCATTGATAGAACATCTATTGCCCTCCACCCTTACAACAAACGAATTCGAGTATTTTCGCAAATTGTCAACTATACGCCAGCAATCGAACAAGATAATAGTGATGGTAATAAAATTTCATATCGCTCATTAGTCATTGAACAATTTGCAAATTGTGACAAAATGGAGATGGCTAAAGGAAATATACAGTTATTTGCAAATTACTTCGGCGAAGGTGATTTAATCGGTACTAATGATACTCCTAACCGCTGGGTCGCAATGACAAATAATGACGATGAACTACGCCGATTACTCATTGTTGCCTGCTCTTTACCTATTACTGAATAAATACAGATAACTATTTGACTGCCACTTGATTGTGGCAGGTTAATAGGGTTTATGTTAAAATCTTTTCATTGTCTATTTAGATTATTTTTCTATGAATATAACCGAATTTCATACTATTACCGATCAACTTTATAATCAGATCGAGCTTTTTTTAGATAAATTTGCTGACGAACAAGACATAGATATTGACTACGAAACTAATGGCAATGTTATTACGATCAGTTTTCCTAATCACAGTAAAATTATTGTCAATACTCAAGAGCCGCTTTTCCAAATTTGGTTAGCTACAGCTAAACAAGGATACCATTTTGATTATGTCAATAAGCAATGGATTTGTAATCGTACAGATCAATCTTTTGATAAAATTTTTACCGAATCAGTACAAGAACAAGCAAGGTTGTAAAGTGTAATTCAACAAGGCTAAATATTGCACTTTGTCCTTGTTGAATCAGAATTTTTAAACTTTTTATAGTAATGTAAGATTTGCCAGTTTAACCACTAACCATTTTATTCCTTCATTAATAAAAGCAATCTGCACTCGTCTATGATCGCCTTCACCATCTAAATTAATGATTGTACCTTCACCAAATCGTTGATGTTTAACCTTGCGACCTAATACATAACCATCACTTTCACGTTGCTTTTCAAGGTAAGACTTTTTACGTTCTTGATAAAATTGTGCATCATGACTTAAATCATCAGATTTAAATTCTGATGAAGTTATCATACCTCGATAACTGACCTCATTAAGGTTTTCAACCGGTAATTCACTCAAAAAACGTGATGGTAAGTTACGTTCTTCACGCCCATAAAGTCGTCTTAATTCACATAACGTTAACGTTAAATGTTTTCGAGCTCGAGTAATACCAACGTATGCCAAACGGCGCTCTTCTTCCATTTTATCATTATCTTTAATAGAGCGTTGTGCTGGGAATATGCCTTCTTCTAAGCCAACGATAAACACATTATCAAACTCCAGTCCTTTAGCAGCGTGGAGTGTCATTAGTTGAACAGAATCTTGCTCTTTAATCACATCACGGCTTTCAAGTGAGGTAAAAGCTAAAAATGACTCTAATACTGTTAATGTTTTACCGGTTTGGCTATCTTCAATTACAGTATTTTCATTGATTTTAAAAAACTGTTCTGCTGCCGAAACCAGTTCTTCAAGGTTTTCTAATCTTGATTGACCTTTTATTCCTGGCTCTTGCTCATACATTTGCTGTAAACCAGATAAACGAATCATGACATCAAGCTGTTTATAAAAAGGTAACAAACCGACTTCATCATAGATTGAATCCATCAATTGTAAAAAGCGACTGAGTCCTGAACGCTGACGTTCAGTTAGCGAATTACTTTGGATTAACATTAAGCAAGCATCCCATAATGAAAGACTATGTTGCTTAGCTGTTAGCCTGACTTTATCAAGCGTGACATTGCCAATACCTCTTGTAGGGGTATTTATCGTAGTTTCAAAAGCCATGTCATTATTATGGTCATGTAATAATCGTAAATAAGCTAAAGCCAATTTGACTTCTTGCCGCTCATAAAAGCGAATAGAACCATAAATTTGGTAAGGCACGCCTGATTGCAATAACGTATCTTCAAAAATTCGTGATTGCACGTTGTTTCGATATAATATGGCACAACTCGCGTAGTTTTCACCATTTTCATGGTGTTTTTTTATTTGACCAACTACAAATCGGGCTTCATCAATGTCATTAAAACCAACATAAAGTGAGATTTTTTCGCCATCACCACTATCTGTCCATAAATTTTTACCGAGTCTATTTTGGTTTTTAGCGATTAATATATTGGCTGCATCTAATATATTACTTGTTGAACGGTAATTTTGCTCTAAACGGATAATGTCAGAATCTGGATAATCATGAATAAATAATTGTAAATTGTCAGCATTCGCGCCTCGCCAGCTATAGATAGATTGATCGTCATCACCAACAATCATAACATTGGCAGTATGACCAGCCAGTTTTCGCACTAATCGGTATTGAATCAAATTAGTGTCTTGAAATTCATCAATCAAAATATTGGAAAAACGGTGATGACAATAATTTAACACATCATCATTTTGGCAAAGTAATTCGTAAACTCTTAAAATTAATTCTGAAAAATCAACATATCCTACTCTATCACAAATAGCTTGATAATCGCGATAGATGGTTTGCCACATGATTTGTTTAGGATCTTCAGGCGTGATATCATTAGCACGAAAACCTTTTTCTTTTTGGTTTGATATAAACGCAGCGCACTCTTTTGCCGACCACTGTTTTTCATCAATTTTCAATTCTCGAAAAATGCGTTTGATAAGCCGAATTTGATCTTCAGAGTCAATCAATTGAAAATTCGACGGCAACTTAGCTTGCTGGGCAAACATACGTAATAATCGGTGTGTTAATCCATGAAAGGTACCAATCCACATACCACTAAAGTACCCTTCTCCAACTAATGCTTCGATACGCTCTTGCATTTCTGCGGCAGCTTTATTGGTAAAGGTAACGGCAAAAATTGAATTAGAAGGGTATTGTTTTTCCATGCAGAGCCAAGCAATACGATGAACCAAAACGCGAGTTTTCCCACTTCCCGCACCTGCTAACACAACGGTATATTGGTTATCAGTAGTCACTGCATTTTTTTGTTCGGTATTTAGGTCGTCTAATAATGATTGTCTAATTTCCATTATAAATTAACCCATTTTGATAATACAAACCGGTAACCGGTATCAATTTTATATACATTATTCATTCTTTCATTATTTTTTAGATGTCGTATGTAGACGATAAGCAAATAGGATAAAAGATAGGTTTTAAATCACAGTAATTTATAATTACTGTCAGCTTTACTGTCTATTTATACAGACTTTGCAAGAATTATATCAGATTCTCTAATTCAGGCAATTGTGTTATCTCAATATGAGGTAAACATCTTGCATCGGTAAGCTGCAAAATATCTTGATCAAAAATATTTAGCCAGCACCCTAAAAATCCATTATTAACCGCGCCATTAACATCAGTTATTAAATTATCACCAACATGTAAAATATTACCAGCCGGTAGCGCTAGCCTATCGGCGGCTAAATTGAAAATTTCAGGAAAAGGCTTAGAACGACCATTAGCACCACCACGAAGGGAAAATTGAAAATAGTCACCTAAACCGATTTTGTTAATGTCAACGTTTCCATTAGTAATCACAGCTAAAGGAAATTTTGTTGCTAACAAAGCTAATAAAGTGTGCGAAGATTGAGGAACATTCATTGTATGGCGCCAAAAATTAAACGTTGTCATTGCATCATCAACTATCTGTGCAATCTTAGCGGTTGAAATTTTGGCTTTAATACAAAGCGATTTAATTGTCTCAATTCGCCAAATAATCACATCGTGATAAATTTCTGGATTGGCTGATAACACACCATTTTTTTCGACATGAAAATCAGTTAAAGTCACATTCTGTAATTGAGGACAAATATGCAGCGTTTTTATCATTTCTTGTTCAGATTTTTCAACAATTGTACTATTGTCATACAGTGTATCGTCAAGATCGAAAGTAATGGCTTTAATAGAATTAATTGAACGGTAAAAATGCATTATTTACTTCCTCTTTTCGCTCTGGGGTGTGCAGAATCATAAACTTCTGCCAAATGTGAAAAATCCAAATGCGTATAAACTTGTGTTGTTGACAAATCAGCGTGACCAAGCAATTCTTGTACAGCTCTTAAATCACCACTTGATTCTAACATATGAGTGGCAAATGAGTGACGTAATTTATGCGGGTGCACATGAACGCTTAAACCTTGTTTAACTCCCCATTGTGCAAATCGTTTTTCTACGTTGCGGGGGGATATGCGTTTACCTAATTTAGAAATGAACAGAGCATCATCTTGCGGTTCTAAAAAATCACGCATCGATAACCAATGCTTGATCCATTTTATCGACTCTCGACCTAATGGCAATTTACGCTCTTTGCTGCCCTTTCCCATCACTTTTATTTCAGCATCATTTAAATTTAACTGCCGGCAATTAAGATTAACGAGTTCAGAAAGTCGTAAACCCGAACCATACATAAGCTCAAGCATGGCTCGGTCTCGTACTGACAACGGATCGTTGTATTCTATATCCAAGAGTTGATTAATCTCATCAATATCAATATTTTTAGGCAAATGTTGCCCTACTTTAGGATTTAACACACCGCGTGCAGGATTGGCGACAATAAGTTCATTTTTTACCATCCAATCACAAAAACTTCGTAAGGCAGATAATCTTAAAGATAAGCTTCTAGCCTGTAAACCAGTGCGTTTACTTCGGCTAATTAATAATCTTACTGCCGATGAATCTAAATCTTGCCACTTAATCAGTTCGATTTCTTGCGCTAATGAAATCAGTGCATAGAGTTGACGTTTATAATTAATTTGAGTATTTAAACTAAGTTGCTTTTCTGATTTGATATAATTTAAAAACTGTTCGACTGGCTGAGTTAATAAATCGACATTTTTTTGAGATGAAAGATTCATAATCTGCCTTATTTTTTTCGCATGACCCATTTTTCAATTAATATTGGTAATATTAGACTAATTCTTTCTAATAACAATGTTCCTTGCTCAGCTTGATAATGATGAGGATCGGCACTGGTAAACATGAGCAACCCTAAATCGCCAAATTGACCTAATAACGATAAAGCAACTGAACCGACATAACCATGTTCTGGCAATAGAAAATCTAGCTCAGTAGTATTTAAAGTGCCCAAATACTGATGACTATATTGTAAATGCCTAACTCTTATAAAATCAAAACGTAGGCAATTTAATGCATAGTGATGATGAATAGAAGGTGCATTGAGTAACCATTTATCATCAAAAAGATATAAATAAGCGCCGCTAAGACCTAAAGATTTGGCCCAACTTTTTAATATATTATCTAAATCATTAAGATCGTTTGCTTTAATTAATTGTCCCTGCAAATCCATAAATTGATTGAAAAGCAATTCATTATTACTGGCATATTCCATCAATAAGGTAATTTCGGACTCTAACTGACCAATTTTATTACGTTGCCTTGCCATTTGCCATTCAGGTAATGAAACACCACCACGAATGGGATGAGGGATCTGCATGCTTTGGAGATGATTAGCATTACGAATAAAAAAATCGGGATTATCCATCAAATATTGACTGACTATTTCATCATTCAAATTAGGCTTGTCGGCAACTCGCCTTGTATATTTTGCTTTATGAGCGCGTGTTATTTTAGCAACCATGCTTAATCTCTGTTATCACTTATTTATAATATTTGTGTAAATAAAACTCAAAGAGAATCACTGCATCCATTTAAACTATTAACTTATTTAATGACGAATTTATGATTACAAAACGAATAATCTTATAGTTATATCGCAATAAATCCATCATAGACATGGGTTGCTGGCCCTGTCATATAAAGTGGTTGATTCATTCCCTGCCATTCAATTAAAAGCTTACCACCAGGCAAGTTTACATTGACTTTATTATTCAATAATCCTTGATTAATGCCGACTGCAACAGCAGCGCAAGCACCAGTTCCACAAGCTTGTGTTTCGCCAACACCACGCTCAAACACCCGTAAATCAATGTTGTTGCGATTAATGATATGCATAAATCCGACATTTGCTCGTTCAGGAAAACGTTCATGTTGTTCTAATAGCGGTCCAAGTGTGGCCACTTCAGCGGTGAGAATATTATCGACTTGTAGCACACAATGGGGATTTCCCATTGAAGCCACGCCACATAATA
This sequence comes from Gilliamella sp. B3783, assembly GCF_026536125.1. Taxonomy (NCBI): domain Bacteria; kingdom Pseudomonadati; phylum Pseudomonadota; class Gammaproteobacteria; order Orbales; family Orbaceae; genus Gilliamella; species Gilliamella sp. B3783. The sequence continues at coordinate 195,003 of NZ_JAFNOU010000003.1, read as the reverse complement.
CGGTGTTCTCTTGTGCTCGAATAATATAAGTTTTTTCTTCTTTTATTGCTTTAAACGGTACTTTACTTGGTTCAAAAATAGGTTGCCCCATATTAACTCTGACTGTTTCATCATCATTAACTGTTAGTACAATATTCCCTTTTACCGTGCTCACTTTTAAAACACGTTTTTTGGTTAAACCTTTTAAACGAACAAATCTAGCAAAACAGCGAGCGCCATTTCCACACTGCTGAACTTCACTTCCATCTGCATTAAAAATTCGGTAATGAAAATCAGTATCTGGCGCATAAGGAGGCTCTACAAGTAAAAGCTGATCGAAACCAACACCTGTGTATCTATCAGCAAGGCGTTTTATCATTTCTGTTGAAAGATGAACATTTTGCGTTACCGCATCAATGACCATAAAATCATTTCCAAGTCCATGCATTTTTGAAAAGTTCATCGTCACTTACCTTCTATTAAAAACATTGTTATCTATTTACTTATTTTCACTATCCATTAAAAAGTAGTCTAGGATAATTAACAAGGCGCTGGTTAAGATGTTGATTAACCATAAATAAGATTATAGGGTCTCTCCTCGCCATAAATCATCAAACGATTCACGTTGACGAATAAGTTTGTGATGTTGTTCATCGGTCAGCATAACTTCAGCTGGCCTTGGATGGCTATTATAATTTGAAGCCATACTAAATCCATAAGCACCAGCACTACAAATAATTAACAGATCGTCTTGTTGCACTGAAAGCTCTCGCTGATATGCCAATACATCACTCGATTCGCAAATCGGTCCAACAACATTATAGATAAAACGTTGATCGGATGGTTTCGGTTCTTTTTCAGGTAAAACTCGCATCCAAGCTTGATAAAGCGCGGGGCGAATCAAATCATTCATCCCTGCATCAACAATAGCAAAATGATTATCATCTTGATGTTTGGTATATTCAACTTTCGTAATCAATAATCCACTATTAGCAACAATTGATCGCCCAGGCTCTAATAAAAGCTCAAGATCACGATAATTAGCTAATTTTTTCTTCAATTCGCTAACAATCAACGATGCTGAAGGCGGTTGTTCTTGATCATAACGCACCCCTAATCCACCACCTAAATCAATATGTTTAATATGAATATTTTCAGATTTAAGTTTATCAACTATCGCTAATATGCGATCGGCAGCATCAAGAAATGGTGAGGTTTCAGTCAATTGTGAACCAATGTGGCAATCAATGCCAACAATATGAATATGATCTAACGATGTTGCTTTACGATAAATATCTAATGCGGATTGATGGCTGATACCAAATTTATTTTCACGCAAACCTGTTGAGATATAGGGGTGGGTTTTAGCATCAACATCGGGATTAATTCTAAAAGAGATGTTTGCAATTTTATTTAATTTTTTGGCCACATCATTAATGCGATAAAGCTCGGCTTCGGATTCAACATTAAAACATTTGATGCCAACTTCAAGCGCACGTTCGATTTCACTAATAGATTTTGCTACCCCAGAAAAAACAATTTTTTTAGGATCCGCTCCCGCTATCAGTGTGCGTTCTAACTCACCTTGCGACACAATATCAAATCCTGCGCCTAATTTAACAAGCAAGTTCAAAACAGCAAGAGAACTATTGGCTTTTACCGCATAACAGATTAAATGTTTCCTATCTGTCAACTCCTTTTGGTAATCCAAAAACTGCTGTGTAATATATTCGGCAGAATAGACATAAAGTGGCGTACCGTATTGCTTTGCGAGTTCTGAAATTGCGACCTTACCGGCTAGTAATTGACCCTTTTCGTAATGTAAAAAATCCATTATTAATTCCATTAAACTGTTTGATTAAGCAGATGAGTGTTAATTGAAGCATTTGATTTTTGTGCGGGCATATAAAGTGGCCCTTTCAACCCACAACCCAATAACGTTAATATGACGAGCACTAAGGAGAGTAATTTTATCGATGATTTCATACCAAGTTCACAATTTTTTCATTTTTGTAATGAGCACTATATTACACGATAGCCAAATTCGTGCAAAGCATAAATAAACATAACATTATTTAAGGGATTAATCTCGACTTAACAAGGCACAAACGACAAAGTGTAGTCAAAAATTATAATTAAGAAGGAAAAGAATAAATCAATATAACCAAGCGATTTATGAGATGACTCTTTTGAAATAAAAATGTGCAACTTGATCTTGTTGATAAAAGTTTTATCTCAATTTTATTAACTTAGTAAAAAAACATGACAAGATTAATACTTTTTAACCAATTAATTTCACAAGTTACAAGAGTAAAAATATTAAGCATTGATATATTTTTGACGATCAGGTAGCCAACACGCTATAAGTTGCTCAGCCATCTGTGGAGAGTTTTGTAGTAAAGGCAAGGAAACCCTCTGTATTTCACTAATTAAATGTTGATCACGAATTAAATCAACCACTTTAAAATTTGCCATACCCATTTGGCGAGTCCCTAAAATCTCGCCACTTCCTCGAATTTCTAGATCTTTTTGGGCAATCACAAAACCATCATTGCTTTCACGCATCACCTTCATACGAGCTTGTGCAACCTTGCTCAACGGCGCTTGATACATTAATACGCAATGAGACACTGCACTCCCACGTCCAACTCGGCCACGTAATTGATGCAATTGGGCAAGCCCAAGCCGTTCAGCATTTTCAATAATCATTAAACTGGCATTGGGTACATCTACACCAACTTCAATAACGGTTGTCGCAACTAAAAGCTGAGTTTTACCGGCTTTAAAGTTTTGCATAACCGATTGCTTTTCATCAGATTTCATTTTGCCATGAACCAGTGCTATTGATAAATGTGGTAGTTTTTCACGTAATTCTTCAACTAACATTTCGGCAGCTTGTGCATCAAGCGTTTCAGATTCTTCCACTAACGTACACACCCAATAAACTTGACGATTATCCAAACAGGCTTGATTCACTTTTTCAATAATTTCTTCTCGTCGAGAATTAGGAATAACAACGGTTGTAATCGGCGTACGCCCAGGCGGTAATTCATCAATCACTGATACATCCAAGTCGGCATAAACAGTCATGGCTAACGTTCTTGGAATTGGCGTAGCGGTCATGATCAGTTGATGTGGGTAAATTTGATCTTTAATACCTTTTTGCCAAAGTGTTAGCCGTTGGTTTACGCCAAAACGATGTTGTTCATCAATAATCACGAGACCTAACTTAGCAAACTCCACTTTATCAACAAATACGGCATGTGTACCTATTAGCATGGTGATATCGCCGGCTTTGATACGTTCATACCGATCTTTTTTATTTTTTGCCGTTAAACGACCAGATAACCAATCAACGCTAATACCAAGCGGCTCAAACCACTGCTTAAAATTGTTATAATGTTGTTCAGCTAATATTTCGGTTGGCGCCATTAAAACGACTTGTTGATTATTTTCTATCGCATTTAATGCCGCTAAAGCTGCAACTAAAGTCTTTCCAGAACCGACATCACCTTGAATTAAACGCATCATTGGAATAGATTTTGCCATGTCTTGATATATATCTTGTACAACACGTTGCTGAGCATTGGTTGGTTTGAAAGGTAATGAGGCCAAAAACGGCTCAATATAGTGCTGATTTACCTGCATAGCATAAGCTTGTTGCTTTTGATTATCCGTTTTTAAGGTGAGCATACTTAAATGATAAGCAAGTAACTCTTCAAAAATAAATCGTTTAATAGCAGGGTGATTACCATTAGATAATTGAGCAATATCAGTATCAATAGGTGGATTATGAATAATATTCAATGAATCAAAAGCTGACAAAAATTGATTTGCTAGTGGCGAAGGTAAAATTTCTTCAGGTGGGTTGCGCTTTAGTAATAACAGTGCCGCTTGAATCAACTTACGAATCACATTTTGCGTTAAGCCATAAGTTGTGGGATAAATCGGCGTATATCTTTCTTGGGTTGGATCGGTAATTAATGCATTATCTTCTCGATTCGCTCTGACTTTATATTGTGGGTGGATAATTTCACGATAAGTTTTTCCATTTTTGATTTCGCCATAAGCACTCACCCATTTGCCGATAGCTAAACTGGCTTTCATACCTGCATTAAAATGCATAAATCGCAATATAGCGATTCCTGACTCATCTTGAATATGACAAACTAGCATTTGTTTACGCCGAAAAATCACTTCCGTTTTAATGATACAACCTTCGATAGTGGTATATTCACCAATGCTACTGCTACCAATTGCACAACAAGAGGTGCGATCTTCGTATCGCATCGGAAAATGTAATAATAAATCCTGAATGGTTTGAATACCGAGTGTATGAAATTTTTTTTCTAAACTTTCGCCAATACCGGCTAATTTAATTAACGGAATATGGTTTAAAAAACGGTTAGCCATAATAACTAATTGACATTGCGAGTCACACTCACCACATCTTGCTGTAGCGATAACTTACGCATCAGTTCATTAAGTTGTTGAACATTTTTTACTTCAATTTGTAGAATAATCGTATAAATTTGTCGATCTTTTTCTTCAGTATTCAACCATTGAAGATGAGCTTGTTCATCATTAATGATAGACAAGACATGACCTAATGAGCCTTGATTATTGAGAATATCAACCCAAATTTCAGCAACAAAGAGCTGTTCAATATTTGGCGCCCACCTTAAGGGAATATATTTTTCAGGATTATTTTGATAGCCAGTAATATTACGACAAGATTCATGATGTACAGTTAATCCTTTTTCGGCACTAACATGCCCAATAATAGGATCATTTGGAATGGGATGGCAACATTTCGAAAATGTTACAAGTACACCTTCACTACCTGTGATGACTAATGTCTTATTCGCCTCTGAGTGATTATTCAGTAATGCCTTATGTTCTAAGCCTTTAACAATAAAGTGACTCATCACATTACCTAAACCAATTTCAGCCAGTACATCATCAAAAGTCGGTAATTTTGTTAATTCAACAATTCTTGCAATCTGTTTTTGCGAAAGCTCATCAATGCCACCGGTTTTAATCAAAGAGAGATTAAGCAAACGCCGACCTAATTCGATAGCATCTTCACGCTTTAATGTTTTTAAAGCTTGGCGAATACGAGATCGTGCTTTCGCACTGACAACAAAATTTAACCAATTCGCATTAGGACGACCTTCAGGAGAAGTAATAATTTCAACTGTTTGTCCATTACTTAATGGCTGAGAAAGCGGGAATGGCTTACGGTCAACAATCGCACCAATGCATTGATAACCAATATCGGAATGAACAGCATAGGCTAAATCAACTGCTGTTGAACCCTCTGGTAATTGAACAATACGCCCTTTAGGCGTAAAGACATAGATTTCTTTAGGAAAAAGATCGGATTTAACGTTTTCTATAAATTCAAAAGAGTTACCCACGCTTTGTTGTAATTCTAATAAACTTTGCATCCAACGTTGAGCTTTAATTTGAGTAGTGGTGTGATTGAGCTCATCATTTTCGTTATATACCCAGTGCGCAGCGACCCCCATTTCGGCCATTTGATCCATATCCTCTGTGCGTATTTGCACTTCAACGGGAGTACCATGTGGACCAATTAATGATGAATGTAAAGATTGATAGCCATTTGCTTTTGGAATAGCGATATAGTCTTTGAAGCGGTTAAGTCTTGGTTTATATAAATTGTGTACCAAACCGAGTGCACGGTAGCAAGCATCGACATCTTTAACCACAATCCGAAAGATATAAATATCCATGATAGAGTGAAAGTGTTGTTCACGCATTTGCATTTTTTGATAAATGACATAGATATTTTTTTCAAGTCCTTCAACTTCAGCTTCAATATTGGCTTCAGCCAAACGGCCTCTAATCTCTGATAAGATTTGTTGGATTAATTCTTTTCGAGTACCTCGCGCTGCTTTCACAACTTTTTCTAACACTTTCGCTCTATTGGGGTGCATAGCAGTAAAGCCTAGGATTTCCAACTCGGTCTTAATATGATGGATTCCCAATCGATGCGCTAAGGGTGCATAAATTTCTAATGTTTCTTTCGCAATTCGTCTACGTTTGTCAGGTCTTAATGCACCTAATGTGCGCATGTTATGAGTACGATCGGCAAGTTTAATCAATATAACTCGCACATCTTCGGTCATGGCTAACACCATTTTGCGAAAATTTTCGGCTTGCGCTTCTTGCCTGTTACGAAATTTTAGCTTATCAAGTTTGGAAACACCTTCAACTAAAATAGCGACATGCTTGCCAAATTCTTTTGTTATATCTTGAAAAGTGACGGGGGTATCTTCGATAGTATCATGTAAAAGTGCGGCAATGATAGTTTCATAATCAAGCCGCATATCCGCTAAAATCGTTGCGACAGCAACTGGGTGAGTAATGTACGGTTCACCACTACATCGGAATTGCCCTTCATGCGCTTTTTGAGCAAAAAAATAAGCTTTTTGAATCACTTCAACTTGTTTAGCTGGAAGATAAGATGCAACAATCTCTTTTAAGCTATCAAAATATTGCATAGGCAATTCTCAAAAAAACTTATTCGTACGAGGGAGTATTTTCGAGCAGAATCGATTCATGAAGTGCAGAACGAACTTCCGCTTCTTCATCTTGTAAAGCTTGGAAATCAGCACTATCAAGAATTTGTTTATTGACAAGACCATCTTCTATTTCACGTAATGCTACAACGGTTTCCTTGTCGTTTTCTTCCGGAACTAATGGCGACTTATTTTCAACTTGTAATTGGCGAGCACGTCTTGCTGCAACTAAAACTAGATCAAAGCGATTACCAATTTTTTCTACTGCATCTTGAACAGTTACACGAGCCATTTTTACCTCTAATTTGTTTTACTAAATTACCTAATGTGAAAGATCGCTTATTGTACTTAATTTTAAGGGGAATTGTCCATATTTATATTATTTCACAATGTAAAATAAACACTCTTATAGTCAATGCCTAATAATATTAGGCGATAACTTCTAACCAGACATTTGGCCCAATTATTGGCATGTTTAGTAAGTAACGCCGTAAAGCATCTAAAGCAATCGCACAAAAAATTTTGCGCTCAGTTTGTCGATTTTGCAAACGACCAGTATATTTTAAATTACATTGCCAAACCTGTTTTGACGTTGCGATTAATAACGTAAATTCGCTATTTTTTTCACGAAAATTAACCAGTCCAAGCACAATATTTGCATGATTATGTTTTAAGACCTGTAAACAATACGATTTTGGATCTTCAAGTAACAAGGGTAGAATTTCTGATTTGACTAAAGGTGCAGCTGATTCAAACAATTGTGAGCCAACAATCCCAGCCGATTGCTGTTCAATAACAGCGATAGTCAAATTTTTATCAAGCAATAATCTAGAAACCAGTTGGGCTAAACCAAACGTATCTTGTTGGCTTAACACACCTTCAAATAAAAAATTGCTAGAAACAATAACTTTGATTTTAGACCATAATTCATCCATTTTATCTTTTTGAGACTCTGGTCCTGTTAGTTTTAATTCAATAATTGGCATTGCGGCACGATAGCCAATTATAATATCGTCTGGAATATCAATTTTAGCTTCAATTTCTGTGGCGAGATCACTTTCAGTTCGTCCCATTGTTGTTAATCGATAACACAATTTTTTATCAAAGGGTGGCAAGCGCTGCGTAATCTCGAGTAATATTGAGTTTTGTACCATTTCTTTAAATTCTGATGGTACACCGGGTGTAAAAAATAGCAAACAGTTGTTGATTTCCATTTTAAATCCACAAGCCGTGCCGATTGGGTTATCAATTAAAGAGGCACTTTCAGGCAACATTGCTTGCTTAATATTACTTGAAGGCATGGTTTTGCCACGACTAGTAAAATAATGTTCAATTTTAAGTAGCCAATCATGGTTTAATGTCAGTGATTCATTGTTAGCTTTAGCAGCAGCTTCGGCGGTTAAATCATCGCTTGTTGGTCCTAAACCACCATTAATAATAATAATGTCATTAACTAAGCTACGCTGCTTGAATGTATGAATCAATTGTTCTAAATTATCACCAACGGTATACCTTGATGTGATCGTAATACCTTCTTCAAATAGCAACTGCGACAACCATGTAGCATTAGTATCAATTATTTGACCATATAACACTTCGTCACCGGTGCTAATCATCTCAATTTTAGGCATTTTGCTAATTTGATTCATAATATTCCTTAACATGCTAATTAATGATTATAAGATGGTTTTATTATTACTGATTTAAAGCATCTTCATTATTTTCCATGTGCTCTTTACTTTGTACTAACCGAACTGAAAAATAGAGATCATAAGCAAATTCAATATACTGTTCATCTAACTTAATATTCATCTGTTTAAACCAGTTTTTTAATGTTTTTCGTCGACCTGATAGTATCAAAATCACATTTCTGACTTTCAACGATTTCACCAGCTCTTCAATACCCGACAAAACACTAACATCTTTATACGTAAAACAAGGAATAGCATCGACAATGACATAACTTATCGGTTGCGGTGCTTCGTCAATATAACTGATAATTCTGCGCTTAAAATAAGCGATGTTAAAGTAAGTAAGTGGAGAGTTAAATCGATAAATAATGGTATTATCTAGAGGTTTAACGTCTTTTCCTAAAGAATGAATACGACCACTTTCATCAACCCCAAGTAATTGATCTTTAGGCCTAAATACTCGCCTTAAAAATAAGAATAAACCTAATAACACCGCTAGCGCCATACCGGGAATAATACCAATGACTAACACCGAAACTAGCGTGGTTAAACTTAAATAAAACGCATCACGATCAAATTTAAAAAAGCGAATAATAGTCTGAAAGTTAATTAGCGAAATAGAAGAATAAATTAAAATTACCCCTAACACACAGGTTGGAATATATTTTAATGGGGATAATAAAAACAAGACAACAAAACCAATAATGATAGCTGCAATAATCGAAACTAACTGAGTTTTGCCACCATTAGCATCATTAACCGCCGTACGCGATGACGTACCACTAACCACAAATCCTTGCGATAATCCTGCCACAATATTTGCCATACCTAAGGCTTTAAATTCAACATCAGCGTTAGTTTCATAGTTATTTTTTGAAGCAAAACTTCGTACTGTTATCATCATACTGACAAAACAAATAATCGCGATATTCAGTGATGGCACAACTAAATCACGCATCAAGCCTTTATCAAAATCAAGCCATGATTCAACGGGGATAAAATCACCAGTCACTGCGCCAATAATTCGAATATTGTGAGATTCAAAATTAAATAACCAAGAGAGAAAAGTCATCACAACCACGGCAAAAAGCGGTGCGGGATAACGCGGTTTTATTTTTTTTAAACCGATCAATATCACCAAAGTAAACAGTGAGATTAATGCTGTGAAGAGATGAATTTGTGGAATTTTAAACGGTAAATAGACAACACGTTCAATTAAGTAAGAGTAATCATAAGAAAACCCTAATGTCTTGGCGAGTTGATCTACCATTATGGTGATTGAAATGCCATTAAGTAAACCAATCAATATCGGTTGACTCAGTAAATCAGCCAGTGCACCTAAGTGCAATTTGCCGGCTATGATACACCATATTCCAATCATAATTGTTAATATAACTACCAACTGCCAACGCAAAATAGGATCATTTGATGCTAGTGGTAAAACTACTGCTGCAACTACTGCACATGTTGCAGTATCAGGACCAACAATAAGTTGTCTGGAAGAACCAAAAAGTGCATAAACAATCAACGGTAATATTGTTGAATATAATCCAGCAATTGCACCAACACCAGTGAGTTCAGCATAAGCAATAGAGACGGGTAAAGAAACAGCTGCAACTGACAAACCCGCTTTAAGATCAAAACTAAAGTAATCACGCCTATAGTGTAATAAATTTTTTAAACCTGGCATCCATAAAGCAATTTTTTGCATTAGTGCGCTGTTTGTGACTCTTCCCATATATGTCTTTTATTTCCCTGCTATACTCATATTATCAATCAATATCGATCCACATTGGATATTGGTTCTTGTTTCAATATCATCACCAATGGCTACAATATTTTGATACATATCTTTAAGATTTCCGGCAATGGTAAATTCATTAATTGGATACTGTATTTGACCATTTTCAACCCAAAATCCAGTTGCGCCTCGAGAATAATCGCCGGTAATATTGTTGACACCTTGCCCCATCAATGATGTTACAACAACACCTTTATCTAATTTAGCCAACATAGCATTGAAATCACTGCGAGGCTGGCTAGAAGAGATTAACCAGTTATGAATTCCCCCTGCGTGCCCCGTTGATTTTAAACCTAATTTTCGGGCTGAATAATTCCCGAGTAAATACGTTTGCAATACGCCTTGCTCAATAATATTACGTTTGACCGTTTGGGTTCCCTCACTGTCAAAAGGAGAAGATCCGACACCTTTTAGAATGTGAGGATCTTCAAAAATAGTTAACCATGAAGGAAACACAGATTTGCCAATACTATCTAACAAAAATGAGGACTTACGATAAATTGCTCCCCCACTAATTGCACCAACTAAATGACCAATTAAGCCAACCGCCACCTCTGGACAAAATAGGACAGGCGCTTGCATTGTGGCTATCTGCTGGGCGCCTAAATGTGAAATAGTTCGTTGTGCTGATTGTTCGCCTACCCATGAAGGGGATCTCAGCTCACTAATATCACGTGACGAAGTATAAGCGTAATTACGCTCCATTTGACCATTTTGTTCTGCAATAACCGAACAAGATAGAGAATGCGAACTCGCACAATAGCCTTGTAACATTCCTAAACTATTGCCATACATGTAAATGCCATAACGACTACTAAAATAGCCACCATCACTACTTTTTATTTTTGGATTAGCAAGTGCCACTTGTTCCGCTTGCTTTGCTTGCTCAATAGCTCGATCCACATTCAAATCACTTGGGTAAAAAAGATCCAAATCAGGCGCATTAAATGCCATTAAAGAACGATCACCTAATCCTGAGTAGGGATCGGGTGAAGTGTATTGCATAATATTAACCGCCATATCAATAGTTTGAGCAATAGCCTTAGGGGATAAATCATTAGTAGAAGCGCTCCCCTTTTGCTGATTTTGATAGACAGTAATAGCTAACGCACCATCACTATTAAATTCGACCGTTTCAGGTTCACCTAAACGGGTACTAACATTAATACCGGTTGACTGATTAATTGACACTGCAACTGAATCAACACGCGATTTTGCTTTAGCAATAGTATCAGCCACTATAGCCGACAAGTTTGCTTGTTGATCTTTTGCCTCTTTTTTAATTTGTTCAATACTCATTTTATTATTTTCTACAATTCTGCTAGTGATACGTTATAATAAGCCAGAAATGCATTTTAGTTAACAAAAGAAATTATATGAATCAAAATCAAAAGACAACCGAAGAAGCAAACTTTAATGTCGATGATATCGAAGATGAAATTATCTACGTTAGTAAAAGTGAAATAAAAAGAGATGCTGAAGAACTTAAAAAACTCGGTATTGAACTCGTTAATTTAAGTAAAAATGAACTTGCTAAAATCCCCCTTGATGAAGATTTACTCTATGCCATCGAATTAGCTCAAAAAATCAAAAAAGAGGGTTACAGAAGGCAAATTCAATATATTGGTAAATTACTCAGAAATCGGGATATCGAACCAATTACACTTGCCTTGGATAAACTCAAAAACCGCCATAATCAACAAGTCGCGATGTTTCATAAACTTGAAATGTTACGCGATGAACTGATTGAAACCGGTGATGCTGAAATGATTATGGATTTATATCCAAATGCTGACAGGCAGCAGCTACGTACTTTTGCTCGTATAGCTAAAAAAGAGTTAGCGTCGAACAAGCCTCCGAAAACAGCCAGACAGATTTTTCAATATCTAAAAGAATTGAGCGACACGGAATAACTTTTATAATGTGTGCTTATGACTTATCACTAAACAATATTATTAACAAATAAATAATAGAGGATACAAAAATGGGACTTTTGAATGTACCAGCAGGTAAAGAATTACCAGATGATATTTATGTAGTAATTGAAATTCCAGCGAATGCTTCACCAATAAAATACGAAGTTGATAAAGATACGGGTGCTGTATTTGTCGATCGCTTTATGGCGACAGCAATGTTTTACCCATGTAATTATGGTTATATCAACCATACACTATCTTTAGATGGTGATCCTGTTGATGTGTTAGTCCCAACGCCTTACCCTTTACAACCCGGTGCCGTTATTCGTTGTCGCCCAGTTGGCGTTCTAAAAATGACAGATGAGTCAGGTGTTGATGCAAAATTAGTTGCGGTGCCTCATACCAAACTGACAAAAGAGTATGATCATATAAAAGATGTTGACGATTTACCGGAACTACTCAAGTCACAAATTAAACACTTTTTTGAACAATACAAAGCGTTAGAAAAAGGTAAATGGGTTAAAGTTGACGGTTGGGAAAATGTCGATTCTGCGCGTAAAGAGATTTTAGAATCTTTTGAAAGAGCAAAAAAGAAATAAAATTACTGTTAATTTCACAATTTGATGTAAAAAAGTAACCGTTAAACCAGAGTGATGAAATCTTTTTCTGATACTCTGGTTTTTTTTGTAAATTACACTTTCGAAATAATTATAAAATTTTTAAGATTTAATAATTTGTTTTAGATCAAATTACATTTATTTAACTAAAAATTTATAAAAAACTGCACTCTAACATGAAAAAATTGTCATTAATATCTTGCTTTCGATTATAATTTGTGCGGTAATAGTAACAGACTTATAACAAAGCTATTCATTATGAAAACGATTAACTTTTTAATGTAAATTTATTTATATTTTTTAGTTATGAATTACATAATCTATACTAAGTTTAAGTCTATGCGAGCCGTAAAGGCAAATTATTAATTATTGTTAGGATGTCTAGTAAATGAATAAGAAAACAGGCCAAGTCAAATGGTTTAACGAGAGTAAAGGTTTTGGTTTTATTACCCCTACCGATGGAAGCAAAGACGTCTTTGTCCATTTCTCAGCTATTTCCGGTGACGGATTCAAAACTTTAGCTGAAGGACAACAAGTTGAATTTGCAATCCAAGATAGCCCTCGCGGACCAGCTGCAGCTGATGTTGTCGTTATTTAATAGCTAATTAATTCGTTAATTAGTCTAAGTAAAAAGCCCATTTGCGAAAATGGGCTTTTTTATTTATCGCGTAATCATCATTGACTATTTTAATTACAAAAAAAGGCAACCATATGGTTGCCTTTCTAATATGACACAAAAATGACTTATTTTTTAGAAACAACAGCAATTAAGTCTAATACTTTGTTTGAATAACCAACTTCATTATCATACCAAGAAACAAGTTTAACAAAAGTATCACTTAATTGAATACCTGCTTTAGCATCGAATACTGAAGTACAAACTTCACCTAAGAAGTCAGTTGAAACTACATCATCTTCTGTATAGCCAAGCACACCCTTCATTGGGCCTTCAGCAGCAGCTTTGATTGCTTTACAGATATCTTCGTATTTAGCAGGTTTTGCTAAACGCGCAGTTAAATCAACAACAGAAACATCTGGAGTTGGAACACGGAAAGCCATACCAGTTAATTTACCATTTAATTCAGGAATAACTTTACCTACAGCTTTAGCAGCACCAGTTGAAGATGGGATGATGTTTTGTGCAGCACCACGACCACCACGCCAATCTTTGTGAGATGGACCATCAACAGTTTTTTGAGTTGCTGTTGTTGCGTGAACAGTTGTCATTAATGCTTCAACAATACCGAAGTTATCATTAACAACTTTCGCTAAAGGTGCTAAACAGTTAGTTGTACATGAAGCATTAGATACGATATCTTGACCTGCATAATCTTTATCGTTAACACCCATTACAAACATAGGCGTACTATCTTTAGATGGACCAGTTAATACGACTTTTTTTGCTCCTGCTTGGATATGTTTACGCGCAGTTTCGTCAGTTAAGAATAAACCAGTTGCTTCAGCAACAACATCAACACCCACTTCATTCCATTTTAAGTTTGCTGGATCTTTTTCAGCAGTAACACGGATTGTTTTACCATTAACGATTAGTTTTCCGTCTTTAACTTCAACTTTACCATCAAAACGTCCATGAGTTGAATCATATTTAAGCATATAAGCCATATATTCAACATCTAATAAATCATTGATTGCAACGATTTCGATGTCAGAACGTTTTTGAGCAGCACGGAAAACAATACGACCAATACGGCCAAAACCATTAATACCTACTTTGATTGTCATAACAATTACCTTCTTTTGTGTTAAACGATAAAAATAACTGCAAGTAAACTATCAAATTTTAATAGGTTATTCAAGATCATTAAACACAATAAGGCACGATTTAATTAAATTGTTTATTAATCAATTTTGGGATATCACTAATCATAAATAAAATCAAAAGTGTGTAACAAACAGTCATACCCAACTTGATTATCAAAGTAGATAGATAAAAAATAAAACTTACATTTATTTCAACCTCTTAAAATAAATACTCCGACAAATCCTAATATTTCGCTATAATAAATTAATGTTGAATAAATAATGAGCTAATTTAGTAAGAATTAATACAATGACCGAACAAGAAAACTTTACTGAACACACCCCAATGATGCGGCAGTACCTCAGACTAAAAGCGGAAAATCCGGATATTTTGCTATTTTATCGTATGGGTGATTTTTATGAGATGTTTTATGATGATGCTAAACGAGCTTCGCAATTACTTGATATATCATTAACTAAACGTGGTTCGTCTAATGGCGAACCGATTCCGATGGCCGGCGTACCGTATCATGCAGTTGAGAGTTATTTAGCAAAGTTAATTTCGCTTGGTGAATCGGTTGCGATTTGTGAACAAATCGGGGATCCTGCAACGAGTAAAGGTCCTGTCGAGCGCAAAATTGTTCGTATTGTAACGCCGGGTACGGTCAGTGATGAATTATTATTAGAAGATCGTAAAGATAATTTATTAGCATCAATATGGCAATCAAAAAACCACTATGGTTATGCCACGCTCGATATAAGTTCTGGGCGGTTTTTTATCTTTGAAACTGATAGTTACGAATCAATACAAGCTGAATTACAACGCACCAATCCAGTTGAACTTCTTTATCCGGAAGAGTTTCAATCCATGTCATTAATTGAACATCGTCATGGGTTAAGACGTCGCCCCTTGTGGGATTTTGATCTTGAAACCGCTAAACAGCAGCTTAACTTGCAATTTGGTACCAATGATTTAGTTGGATTTGGCGTGGAAGATTGCCTTTATGCACTTAGCGCAGCTGGCTGTTTACTGCAATATGTGAAAGATACGCAGCGCACCGCGCTACCACATATTCGTTCAATCATCAAACAATCAGCTTTCGACTTTGTGGTACTCGACGCGGCAACGCGGCGCAACCTAGAAATCACTGAAAATTTATCGGGTGGCACACAAAATACAGTGGCTGAAATTTTAGATAAAACCCAAACCCCAATGGGTAGCCGCATGTTAAAACGCTGGTTGCATGCCCCAATTCGTGACGTAAACGTTTTACAACACCGTCAACAAGCAATCAGTGAATTACAAAATCATATTGATGATATTCAGCCATTATTAAAACTCATTGGCGACCTTGAGCGTATTTTAGCGCGGCTTGCACTACGAACAGCTCGCCCACGTGATTTTGCCCGTTTGCGTGATGCTTATAACTTACTGCCGCAAATGCAACAGTTATTAAGCCAAATGAATACGCCAGCTTTAATTGCTTTGCGAGCTAAAATCAATCAATTTGATCACATTGCATCTATTTTAACGCGAGCAATTGTCCAAACGCCACCTGTCATTATTCGTGATGGAGGGGTCATTGCCAGCGGTTACAATGCCGAACTTGACGAACTACGCAATCTTGCAGATGGTGCAACAAATTATCTGGAACAACTGGAAATTCGTGAGCGTGAAACTTTAGGTATCGACACACTGAAAGTCGGATTTAATGCTGTACATGGCTACTATATTCAAATTAGTCGAGGACAAAGCCATTTAGCACCAATTCACTATACCCGACGCCAAACGCTCAAAAATGTTGAACGGTACATTATTCCTGAGCTTAAAGAGTATGAGGATAAAGTCCTCACCTCAAAAGGTCGTGCACTAGCCCTTGAAAAACAGTTATATGATCAATTGTTTGATTTACTTATGCCACAGCTTGCCGAAATGCAACTTAGTGCCGATGCTATCGCTGAACTTGATGTCTTAACGAATTTAGCTGAACGAGCTTTAACGCTTAATTATCAATGCCCTACATTTTCTGAAAAAGCAGGTATTGAAATTATCAATGGTCGCCATATCGTTATAGAACAAGTATTGCAAACGCCATTTATTGCTAATTCATTACGGCTTTCCCCTGATAGAAGATTGCTCATTATCACCGGTCCGAATATGGGTGGTAAAAGCACGTATATGCGCCAAGCTGCATTAATTGTTTTACTGAGCTACATAGGTAGTTTTGTGCCAGCATCAAAAACCATTATTGGACCGGTTGATCGCATCTTTACCCGAATTGGTGCATCGGATGATTTAGCGTCGGGGCGTTCAACATTTATGGTCGAAATGACTGAAACCGCTAACATAATGCACAATGCCACTGAACAAAGCCTTGTGCTAATGGACGAGATTGGACGTGGCACCTCAACTTATGACGGATTGTCCTTAGCTTGGGCATGTGCTGAAAACTTAGCAAACCAAATCAAAGCGATGACACTCTTTGCTACCCATTACTTTGAGTTAACGCAGTTGCCTGAACATATGCAAGGCGTTTATAACATTCATTTTGATGCCATTGAACATGACAACACGGTTGCCTTTATCCACGAAGTATCTGAAGGTGCGGCCAGTAAAAGTTTTGGTATTGCGGTGGCCGGATTAGCTGGCGTACCGAAACAAGTATTAAAACGCGCCAAACAAAAGCTAAAAGAGCTCGAAGTCATTTCGAAGCAAGCGGCAAAGAGCCATGTTGACCAATCGCAGCTTAGCTTTGTGACGGAAAGTGAACCTTCTGAAATTGAACAAGCGCTGAAACACATCGATCCTGATGCCTTATCACCAAAACAAGCATTAGAGATGTTGTATCAATTAAAGAAAATGCTTTAACACTGGCGCTCTTAAATTAAAAAGGGCTAACTTGCCCTTTTTATTATCTATCTAGTTGTTTATATAGCTTCACTCATCACAGAATATAAAATAATTATTATCTGTTTGATCACCCCTAATATTGATAATCTCACTTTGCCAACCGATTAAGTTAAAGCGACTAAAGTTGATCATTTTGCATTAAATTATCTTCATCTGAGCTTTGCCAGCTTATATCAGCTGGCAATTGCTTAGATTGGGTTACTTCCAATATTTTTTCTTAGAAGTTTTACCAATACCAGGATTGAGGCTATTAGTCGGATCAAGCTCTTGATAGAATTTTTTCAAATCGGCATTAGCATGATACAGGTGACCAACATTGTGCTCTGCTGGGTATTGTGCCCCTCGCTGATCAAGTAAAGCTAAAATTTGTTCCTTCACTTTATCACAATCTGTGCCTTTTTTAGCAATATAGTCTTGATGAAAGACATAACAGAAAAAATGCCCATAATACATTTTATAGATAAAGTTTTGATCAATGTCTTTTGGCAAAGTTTCAAACCAATCTGTATCATTACGACGCAAAGCAATATCTAACGCTACAATGTTTTCCACTGTTTTACTATGGACATTTCGATAAGATGTCGCTGCACCTGCCGCTGCAAAACGATGTAACATTGCTGCTTGAGCCTCTTTAGCATTACACAAAAAATAACTTCCGTTTTTATTTTGGAAATACGATTTCAAAAATGCTTCAGCTTCGGCTATCCCGTCATCTGCCATTTTTAAAATCAAATGATGTTCATAGCGATCACGGTAGTCTCGAATGGTTTTCGGTAAGTGATTAGGTAAAAATTTAGCAACAAAAATTGAAAAACGATCTGAAAAGTTTTTCGGAAAGAATGGAATTTTACCTGTAACGCGATCAACAAAGTTTTTAAAAGCAAAAAGGCGAGGTATGGTATCAGTACCTAATTTTTGAATAGCTAAAAAAGTCGGTTTGCCATAAACCGCAGCAATATCAAATGCGACTCGATGCATATATTCGCCTGATACCGGTAATGTTTTAAACTGACTTAAAATATGACGACGGATATCATTTAACTCATTAATGTCATTAGTACCAATATAAAATACTTCTGATTTCTTCTCTAATGGAAATGTATCAAGACGCACGGCAAAAACCATTAAGCGACCTGCACTGCCCGAAGCTTCATAATGGCGAGCTGGATCAGCATTAAAACGTGCAGGTGTATCGGCATCAACTTCACGAACATGATCGCAATAATGATGATCATGACCTAAGCCCGCATCACGATTAATATCTTTTTCAGTATAGGTATGATTTTCTAGATTCCGTAAAATGGTTTCTGGCTCATCACCCAGTTCAATGCCCAAGTGGTTAACAAGATGTAATTGTCCTTGTGCATCCAATTGTGCAAACACAGCCATTTGGGTATAAGCAGGACCACGTTGAATCAGGGAACCACCAGAGTTATTACATACCCCCCCCATGACAGATGCACCAATACATGATGAACCAATAACTGAATGCGGTCCTCGATTATATTTTTTTAACTCTTTTTCCAAACGGAATAATGTACTTCCCGGTAAACAAACAACCTGTTCACCATTTTCAATAACTTGAATACCTTCTAAACGGCGAGTACTCACAATTACAACCGGTCTATCATAATCATTGCCATCTGGGGTTGACCCCCCTGTTAAGCCAGTATTGGCCGATTGCGTAATAACAATCACATCAGCGGCAACACATGCTTTTAATATTTGCCATTGCTCAACTAATGTGCCAGGTAATACAACTGCTAATGCATCACCTTCACCAAAACGAATACCTTGACGATAAGGCAACGTCCGATTAGGGTTTGTTAACGTATATTTTTTGCCAACAATAGTTTGCAGTTGTTCAATCAATGCTGTTTTTTCATTTCCGTTCATTTTATCTTCCCTACCTATATTTAATTTAACTTTAAATTAATCGCGATTATTTTATAATTACTAAATCGTGTAGAAAAGATACATAATGTGCTATTTAATCAGCGCCTTTAAGCTATATGTTTAGCACTATGAATATTAAAATTATTTTTATAATTATTTTTTAAATTAAGGATTAACACAAACCATTTTACCTGCTGTAGAATCTGAATCGATATCACCCACATCAGAACCAACCGCATATTGTATGCTAGCATCATCGGATAATGCCCAATAGTAGGATTGCGTTGAAGTATGCCAATCACTTGTTGGATAATAAAGTTGATAAGAAGATCCCCATTCATTAAAAATGCCACCAATCCATTTACCACTTGCATCTTTAAAGCTTATTTGCCGACGATAATTATTAATATTGCGACCATTAATTCCGCCATGCCAACCTTTGCCATTAGCGTTAGTTAAATCATTGACTTTCGGGAATCGATAACCATTACCCAAATTGTCACAAAAGCGCTGAACATCATCATTAGATGTTGCATCATTTGAACTGGCGATATACCATCTATCAATATTAAAACTGTATAATAATTGCTTTCGTTCACTGTCTGCATAAATCTTAAACAGAACAGGGCTAAATGAAGTATCAGTGGAATTTTCATTCGGACCATTTAAAACCACTTTTAATGCTAACACTTTGGGTGAATTATCCCAACCTGGTGTTTGTTCGGATTTTAATGAAATGGTGACTTTACTCCCACCGTTGACAGGATAAACAGTTTGACCATCTTGAGTATTTGCAGTGATGACTTGTTCAGGTGTAACACCACCTAATATCAAATAAAAATTTAGACCATTTAAACCTGTCGTGGGAAAATTTAAATCCGGATTACTGATATCTTGCACTTTAAATCCTCGGCTTCTGATCCAATCAGGACCATCTGCATCAGGATAATGACGTCCATCATACCAAACATTGGGTTGAACATAACATACATATGGCGTATCAATTTTACGATTAAAATAATAGGTATGCTTAGCACCACTAAAATCTGTCACATTAGGTATACCATATTGCGTGAATAATTGACCACCATTAGACGTAATCGTTAACTTATAAGGTGAATCGCATCCGGTTAATTGAGCATTGGGGTTATTTTTGACTTGCGTAGTAATATCGTTGTTATTGGCATCTAACCATTTAACCATCAAATTACCGGTTGCATTTGGTGATGCATCACCATCTTCATCTCCCCAATAATTATCAGACGATGTAATAAGATTACTCAATGAAATACTTGGATAACTACTATTATTGACTAACGGTACCAAGGTTTTAATGCTCAAAAATGTATCATCATCACTCAACAAATCAATGGGTGATTCTTGGCTTGAATCATCGATAATAGCATTGGGATACAAATCACTTTGCCCACCAGCAGCAATAAAACTACGACCGTCAGATAGCTGTAAACCCAGTAACCCTTCAACACTTACCGCTTTAGTTTTTCCATTGTCAAACGTTAAATAAGGCGCATGACCATGAATAGCATTTTCAGTCGAAGCCGATAATGCATTGACAGGACTACTATGCACAAATAACCAATAAACAACAATTGCAGAAACTGATTTAATAGTAATAGAAGAACAATAAAATTGATTAATGCGAATTAAAAAAAAAATTAAATAATGTTTGGTGTTAGCAAAAGACAGATAATTTTTACAGAAGACTACTTCAGACATATTGTATCTCCTTTGAAACCGCTTAATTTATTCGTGATAGTGACTATCTAAACAACAAAAAACTCAATTTCGATACAAAATATAAAAGCGTAACAAGTATAAATGACTATTCATCAAAAAAAAATAGATTACAGAATAATCAAACGTAAAAATAGTATTATTAATCAATTGGATGAAATTTTTTACATAAAAATTACAGTAAACGTGTCTGGCATTTTGTTACACGCTAAATGAATAAAAACCTCTATTTTATTGAAAAAAGTTGTTGCCTTTTAAAGGGAACATTGAAAATGGCAAATAACACCAAATAAATAATAAAAATCATCATTAAAAATAGGTAGTTAAGAAAAAGCTTTTTATTTTATATTTTCACTATTTTCATGATGGTTTTGGATAATCGCTTGCCTTTTATCTTGCTGGAAAAAACTCCATGCAATAAAACGACTACTTTTTTGTCCTTGCGCCATTGGAATAATTTTGACTTCAGCAGGTTTAACTGTCATTAATTGCTTATTAAGCACCTTGAGTGACTCTTTTTTAGAAACCAACGACGTAAACCATAAACATTGCTGTTTATATTGTGTACTTTCTTTGATCATATTGGTAATAAAAGCACTTTCACCCCCTTTGCACCATAATTCGGTCTGCTGACCACCAAAATTAAGCGCAGGATTAGATTTTGAATATTGCCATTTACCTAACTTTTTGAGCTTAGTTTGGTTACTCGCCAGTGCGGCTTGTGCCGAATCATGAAAAGGTGGATTACACATAGTTAACATAAAAAATTCTTTCGGCTTTATAATTTGTTTAAAAATTGCTGAGGTATCATGTTGTAATCGACAATCAATTAAACCATTTAATAATGGGTTAGATTGAATGATAAGCTTTGCAACCTTGATTGACATTGGGTTGATATCACTCCCCACAAATGACCAATTATATTCAGCCCGACCAATAATGGGATAAATTACATTTGCCCCTACACCAATATCAAGAACACGGATCTGTTTACCTAAAGGGATTTTATCGTCGTTATCATGAGCAAGTAAGTCGGCTAGATAATGAATATAATCTGCTCGCCCTGGAATGGGTGGGCAAAGATAATCATTGGGAATATCCCAATTGCTCAGTTGATAATAATGTAATAACAGTGCTTTATTTAGCAATTTGACTGCCATTGGATCAGCAAAATCGATCGATAAATTATTGTATTGATTGGGTTTAACGTACGGTGTGAAATCAGGTAACGTTTGGCATAGCGCTAAAAAGTCATAGCCATGGCGATGTTTATTTCGTTGATGTAAAGCAGTTTTGTTTGCTAAGTTCGACTGTTTTTGCATGTTCTATCCAACAATAAAAAGGCTGTCTATTATAAAGGTTTTGCACCTAATAAGGAAAAGTAAAAACACTTAACCTAGTTTACTTTGAATATTCATCTTCACTTACGTGGTCATTGCTACAAATATCAGCATAAAATAATTACCACCACAGCCTATATTTTTGTGTTATTAGCAAAAACGTTGCCCCTTCATCATGGTATTTCAAACAAATACAACTAGTCTAAAATGATTGAGTGGTATCTAATTGCCATTTTATTAACGCTAGTTATTTTGTTATCCAACAAATTATATTAAAAATTCTTAATTGTAAAACTGGCTGGTCTAACTCGTCATTCGATGGTTTAACTCTATCAGTATTGATAATGTTGCTTGTTTCACTATAAACAATACTATCTAATGTAACCTTTAGTAGATTCACCGTTTTGTCTATTAGTAACTTCTAACGCATACCTTTGTCTGTTTTGCTGCTACTGTACTTAACATTTGTGCAAAATTAATCATCAATATACTAAAGAACCCCACATTATGATTGCATTCAATCGTGATTAACTGCTATAGATTTAATGAAATCTTGTTATTATGAGATTCAATAATGACTTTACACATTCCATTCGAAAACGCATTGATATTTGTTATAATTTTCAACTTTTAATCCAAACGGACATGCCATGAGAATCCCATTCAAATTATTCTGTGTACCTTTTAGCTTATTGTTAGTTAGCTCTTTTGATCTCTATGCTTCCGAATTTAACGGTGAACAGTTAAGCTTGGTTTGGGCTGTACCTTTTATTGGTATTTTGCTTTCGATTGCTTTATGTCCACTATTTTTAGCGCGATTATGGCACTATCACTACGGCAAAATTATTATTTTTTGGACGACACTGTTTATAGTTGCTGCCATTTATTCATTCGGTATGCAAACTACCCTCAATCTAACTGCTCATGCAATATTAGAAGAGTATATTCCTTTTATCGTTTTACTACTTGCCCTGTTTACTGTATCGGGTGGGGTGTTGATTAAAAGTGATATGATTAGTACGCCTAAATTGAATGTTGTATTGTTAGCAATCGGCACGATATTAGCCTCAACTATGGGCACTACAGGTGCGGCAATGTTAATGATTCGTCCTTTAATTAGAGCTAATCGTTATCGTAATCAATCTGTTCATATTATTATCTTTTTCATCTTTCTTGTTGCTAACATTGGCGGAGGATTAACGCCATTAGGTGATCCACCGTTATTTATTGGTTTTTTAAAAGGGGTTGATTTTTTTTGGACTGTTAAGCATATGTTTTGTCCGGTATTATTGACGACGATTTTATTATTGATAATTTTCTATATTATCGACAGTTATTACTTTCGCCAGCAATATGGTCAATCGTCAAACATAAAGACTAAACCTACTCAACCGTTTAAACTCTACGGTATAACAAACATTTTTTTATTGGTAGCCATAATTATTTGTGTATTGATGTCGGGGATTTGGCAGTCTTCAATCACTTTTACTATTTTAGCGACCTCAATTGCCCTACCTGATTTGGTGCGGGATCTGTTACTGTTAATCATTACAGTTACTTCTGTCATGATCACACCCAAGCAAGTTCGTGCGGGTAATGAATTTAATTGGGATCCCATTATTGAAGTGGGTAAATTGTTTATTGGTATCTTTATTACGATTGTACCGGTGTTAACTATTCTACGCGCGGGCAGTAATGGCGCATTGGCGGCAATTGTGACGCTCGTTAACAGCGACCATCTACAGCCAATTAATAGTTTGTATTTTTGGTTTGCGGGATTACTCTCGGGCTTTTTAGACAATGCACCGACTTATTTGGTGTTTTTCAATCTAGCATCAGGCGATGCCATGACGTTAATGACCACCATGGCAAAAACACTATTAGCCATATCAATGGGATCGGTGTTTATGGGAGCGCTTAGCTACATAGGTAACGCACCTAACTTTATGGTCAAAAGTATAGCAACACAACAGCAAATTAATATGCCAAGCTTTTTTGGTTATATGAAATGGTCAATTAGCATATTGATTCCGGTGTTTATCATCAATAATTTGATATTTTTTCTCTAACACGACACAAAATATCGCTAATGCTGCTATTTTGCTAAACATAGCAAATTATAAAATGAAGGAATGATAGATTATGTATACTGGGTTATAACAATAACTAGCGTAATAACATTAGGTTGTCATTGACAGAGTCAACACCAGATAATAAAAATTATCTGGTGTAATTCATCACTCAAGTTTAGAAAACTAGTCAAAGTATCATCTTGATCTATAACGGTTATTGTTACTGTTACCGTGTTTTTCATCGCGTTTTAACGGCAAGCAATAACCGTCTAAATAAAGGTAAAATTGTACATAACACCCATATTAGGAATCAAATAAGATGCATTAATGGGATGTCATTTTTATTTGCCTTTAGCATAACTTTTACTTTCTTCGTTATAATTTGCTGTAAAAAGTTTGGGGATATCGTTATCGGCGTAAATATAACCAATGCCAATATTATTCCAAATGCTTTTTATTGCTATTGTAATCAATGTTTACTTAATCAAGTTTGATTTTGACTAAACAGAGCTGCCACTTCACATAAGTTGTCGCCATATCAAACAGGCCTCAACCTTAACATCCAAACAGTATATTAAGCGTTTAAAATTATTATCGACAAAGCTAAAAATACAAGTCAGTGAGATGGCTATTAACGAAATTTTATTGTTATGTAGATTTGCCAACAATATACATTTCAAAAGTTTTATAAAAAAGTTTTAGTATTAAGCCATCAGGTGAACGTAAAAATGAAAAATAACAAGCTAGCTTTACCTAATACTCAGTAACAAAAAACGGTTATACAGTTAGTAAACTTTGCCCATTGAATTTGTCACATTCGCCGAGTAAAAATGTGAGTCTTCGCACAATTTTAATAAAAAGTCTTAAGTTACTATAAATTACAGCCAAAAAAAGATTTACCATGTCCGAATTTTGAAGGTCAGATACACTTTTCCTTTTTAGAATGAGGCTTGAGTGATTTGCAATAAAGTGAGGATCGCGCATGATACAGAAGTTACTCGATAAAGATTTTTTTGCTTCTAGTCAGCAAAATATCACTATAGAGCCTCGAGAGCCCCAACCTGTGTACCCTGAACATACACATAATTTTAATGAAATAGTCATTGTCACAAAAGGTAATGGCAAGCATATTTTAAACGGTCGATTATTCGATCTTTATCCGGGTATGATGTTTTATATTCACGCTAGTGATTGCCATTTATACGAAAACGTAAATAATTTACATTTAACGAATATTTTATTTAGAGATCCGGACAATTTTCATTTCATCAATGGCATTAATGAATTGATTCCGAATCAAGATTTGTGCCAATCTCACTTCTTTTTTGATAAAAATTGTGACAAAAATATACAAACCATTTTAGCGCAATTGAATCAAGTATCAGTGCAAAGCGATGCTTTGCAAGAAAGCCTTTTTTTACAATTATTACTATTATTCAAACAAAATCAATATGTAAATCAAGGCACGGGCAGCAGTGATAACCGAGTCAAACAGCTATTACGCTATTTACAAATCCATTTCAAAGAACCGATTGATTGGCATAAGGTAACCGAGCAATTTTCATTATCATTACGCTCTTTCCACCGCCATGTGAAAAATCAATTAGGCATAACTCCGCAAAAATACCTTATAAAATTACGTTTGGCTGATGCCTATACACAATTAATTCAGACCGACAAAACCATCACAGACATTGCGCAAGAATGTGGATTTAATGATAGTGCTTATTTTTCGACTTGTTTTAAACAGGAGTTTACTTTTGGACCACAAATATTACGTAATTATCCAGAGAAACGTTATCATTGATTGGTAAATCTATACGGCAGGAACAGCTTATGAATCACTATTTGCATTTATTTAGACAAGATTATTTTATTGCAGATATCAATACTGTGACTGTCGAAAAAAGAGATCATCAACACCCCTTTCCGTTGCATGACCATGACTTTCACGAAATTGTCATTGTCTGTTCGGGTAATGGATTACATCACTGGAATGATTATATTTACCCAATCACTAGTGGTGATATTTTATATATAAACCCTAAAGATGTTCATGGTTATGAGTCGGTAAATAATCTAAAACTCGACAATATTTTATATTTACGAGATGCCTTATTTTTATCATCAATCATTGAACAATATTTGCCAAAACAAAATGCCAAGCATACCGAGCGAGGCTGGCGTATTAAACCTTCTTTAATTAAAATGGTCTCCCCTTTAATTGAACAGCTCGCGATTGAATCAAAAAAAAATAATTTAGCTTCCGTGCATCTGGCCGAAGCGCTATTTTTACAGTTAGTCATTTTATTAGATCGTATTAAACAAATGCCTAATACTCAATCACCAACCGCAACTCATCAATTGGATTTATTATTTACCGTACTGCACAATAGCATAGCTACGCCATTTAATTTAGACATATTTTGTAAGCAAAATCATATTGCCGCAAGATCACTTAGCCGTTTATTTAAAAGTCAAACAGGCATGACAATTTATGAATATCTACAAAAGCGGCGCTTGTGTACAGCGATGTCATTACTGCGTAACACGCCATACTCAATTAGTATGATTTCGGCTGAATGTGGTTATGATGATAGTAACTATTTTTCAGTCGTATTTAAAAAAGAAACCAAGCAGACACCGTCACAATATCGAGCAAAATTTAGAAATAAAACCAATAAACGTTAATGAAGGTAAATACTCTCTTTTAATTTTATAAAAGAGAGTCCATTTTTATTCAAGATAAAACACAGGTAAAAGTGCTTCACTTATTGGGCTGTTATCAGCATTACTTGGCATGATATCTTGCATAAATGCCCACCATTTTTTGCAAGCAGCCGTATTGGCAATAGCATCCCAACGCTCTTCTGATTCAATTTCAACGTAAGCAAATAAAAGATTGCGCTTTGCATCGAGAAAAATCGAATAATTATGTGCGCCATGTGCTTTTAACTCTTTCACTAATTCCGGAAAAATTTCATCGTGCCGTTTTTTATATTCCGCATGTTTATCAGGATTAACCTGCATGATTGAAGCTTTTCTTAACATAGCCATTCCTTCTTATTAAGCATTACATATGAAATAGGTCGATATAATATTGACTAACCTATTTCATAATTTCAAATCGGCAACTTATCATTAATAAATAGCCTGATAGAGTTGTTCAATTTCGTGAACATTAGTTTCACGTGGATTACCACCGGTACACACATCATCAAAGGCAGCTTGTGCTAGTGCTGGAATGTCTTCGAGTTTAACGCCAATATCTTTCAATGTTTCTGGAATACCGACATCTTTGTTAAGCTGTTTTACTGCATCAACAGCAGCCTGCCTGGCCTGCGCTATTGTCATTTTTTCAGTGCCTGCGACCCCCATTGCTTTAGCAATATCACGATATTTATCGCCAGTAAATTCGGCATTGTAAGCCATGATATGCGGTAGCAATACGGCATTGGCCACGCCATGCGGGGTACTATAAAAAGCACCAAGCGGGTGTGCCATTCCATGGACTAAACCTAATCCCACATTTGAAAAACCCATACCAGCAATATATTGACCTAATGCCATATCTTCTGAACCTTTTGCAATCCCTTTTACTGAGTCACGTAATGAGCGTGCTATTACCTCAATGGCTTTTAAATGAAACATATCAGAAAGTTCCCAAGCCCCTTTAGTAATATAACCTTCAATGGCATGGGTGAGTGCATCTACCCCAGTCGCTGCTTTTAAACTTGCTGGCATGCTTGTCATCATATCTGAATCTATGATTGCAACAGCCGGAATATCATGAGGGTCAACGCAAACAAATTTACGTTTTTTCTCTTCATCGGTAATGACGTAGTTAATAGTCACTTCAGCAGCGGTACCGGCTGTTGTTGGTATGGCTATCGTTGGAACCGCAGGTTTTTTAGTTGGTGCAACGCCTTCTAAGCTTCGCACATCAGCAAATTCAGGATTATTAATAATGATACCAATGGCTTTTGCCGTATCTTGCGGAGATCCACCACCGATCGCTATTAAATAATCAGCACCTGACTGTTTAAAAATGTCTACCCCTTTTTTAACAATTCCAATTGTTGGGTTAGGCATAACTTGATCAAAGATTTGATAAGCAAAACCATTGTCATCTAATAATTTTGTTACTTTTGTTGCTACTTTGAATTTGATTAGATCTTTGTCAGTAACCACCAATGCTTTTTTAAAACCCCGTTTTTTAATCTCATCAACGATATGTTGGATTGAACCTGCACCAAAATAAGAGGTTTCATTTAAAATCATTCTATAAGCCATAATCTGTTTTCCTTTCAATTAATTTGCCATGCCTAAGCCAACGATATTGGCAGCAAAAATAATAACTAAGCAACCTATACATAATACTTTTACTGGTTTCTTTCCTGTGCCAAACCACTCTTTTAAAACTAAACCAACAATACCACCACAAAGCACATAAAAGCTCATATGTAACATCCAACTCATAAAGCCATATTCTGCTGGAATATTGGCATGGCCCCATGCATAAAAGAAGAATTGAAAATACCACATTGCACCGCCCAAAATGGCAAACAATGCATTGCTAATGAGTAACGATTTAGCAACCGAGATATCTTGTTTGAATGACAACTCTTTTTTAAAACAGAGGCGGGAAATACAAAAACCGAGATTAACTATCGCGCCACCACCCATGATGACTACATAACTAGGTAACGCAACATACAGATGGGAAACACCTAATTGAGCGGCCTTAGTATGCATAGGTACCGCGGCGCTCATAGCAAAAGACATACCGGCAGAAAAAATCCCACACATTACCGCTAATAATAAGCCTTTGCGTAGATTAAAATCCGCTACCTGTACGCCTAATGTTTTTTCTTTTAAAAGTCCCGCATAAGTAACAATGGCTACCCCAATAACAGCGACAACTACGCCTAGCAGTGTCATTTTGCCTCCGGTTGAAGCGATAAGTTCACCAAATTTACCTTGTAATATCGGCGTCATTAACGTACCAACAATTAAGGTAATGCCAATTGCAATACCTATCCCCATGGACATACCCAAATAGCGCATGGTCAGTCCATAGCCGACATTACCAATTCCCCACATTGCACCAAATAGAAAAACAGGAATTAATACATCTGAACTGAAACTACCGTAATATTCCCAAAAATCAGGCAATAAACAGTAACTTATAGACCAAGGTAAAATAATCCATGAAAAAATACCCGCGATTGACCACATTGTTTCCCATGACCAATTTTTAACTTTTTTCAATGGCGCATAAAAACAAGCTGCCGATGTAGCACCGACAAAGTGCCAAAATATACCTAAAA
Source organism: Gilliamella sp. B3783 (assembly GCF_026536125.1). NCBI lineage: Bacteria > Pseudomonadati > Pseudomonadota > Gammaproteobacteria > Orbales > Orbaceae > Gilliamella > Gilliamella sp. B3783. Next base: position 165,389 of record NZ_JAFNOU010000003.1, on the reverse strand, counting down.
TAATTGAACTACCCATATATGTGTCCTTATATGTTTAGAATATAATTTAATATATTCTGAGCTAAACCTAACTAAGGTTTTAATGCTTCCTCAATTGGATTGACATCAAAGCGCTGTGCCAACAGTCTAAATTGCTCGGTTGATATAGTTTGTCGTTTACCGCCCATCGATAACACTTTTACTAATACTTCAGCTGATTTTTCTGCTGTATCAATAAGGCCAAAGGCTTCATCCAATGTAGGGCCAGTACCGAAAACACCATGAAAAGCCCATAAAACCAATGTATGTTTTGCCATTTGTTGTGCTGTTGCATAACCAATTTCATCTTTTCCTGGCACCATCCAAGGCACAACACCGACACCATCAGGAAAGACAACCAAGCATTCAGTGCTCATTTCCCATAGTAAACGGGTAATAACTGCGGTATCGAGTTCTAAAACATAAGTTAATGCAATTAAATTGGTTGCATGACAATGCATGATCACGCGATCTTTACCTTGACTTTTTTCCATGCGAACGATGTGAGACTGTAAGTGAGCGGCTAGCTCAGAAGTGGGCAAACCACCATTAATCAACCCCCACATAATATAGTAACCCTTGCCCTGTTCATCGATTTTGACAATAGCTAAAGTATCAGCGGGATCTAAAATGACATTTCGGAAAAATTTTCCAGAACCTGTCACAATAAAGTATTGATTGGCTAACTTAGCCACATCTTGTGTTAATGATACGTGCCTTGGATTAGCATAAAAGTCACCTTGAAATGAAACGACATCGGTGTCTAACAATCGTAAGCTTACGTTACCACCATTACGTTCATCCCAACCTTTTAACCACATGTCGTACGTTGCTTTGATCATGCCTTGCACAAACCAAGAAGATAGAATCTGTTGCATTGTTTTCACCTTTTATCGTTGAGTTAATACTTGTTGCTCATATTGACGAACTTCATCAAGCCAAGCACGTCCAACTGGTACGCCGTTTTGTTGGCAATATTTGTCCCAAACTGCTTGCCAAGGTAAAGATTTTTGTTCTTCGAGTAATGCTAGTCGGGAAGTAAAGTCTCGTTCACGTTCAAATTGTTTGAGTTGCGCTGTGGGTTCTAATAATGCTTTTAATAGGCATTTTTTCATATTGCGAGTACCAATTACCCAAGCGGCGATACGGTTGATTGATGCATCAAAAAAGTCCAAGCCGATATGAACTCGATCAAATAAATTATTACGAATGATTTCACTGGCAATATTTTGGGTTTCATCATCGAAAAGTACGACGTGATCACTATCCCAACGTACAGGGCGGCTAACGTGCAGTAATAGGTGTTCAACAAATGGCATAACGGCAGAAATTTTGTCTGAAATGACTTCTGTTGGATGAAAATGCCCCGCATCTAAACAGAGTGCAGTTTTACGTGATGTAGCATAAGCGAGATAAAATTCATTTGAACCAGCAGTATAAGATTCAAGTCCAATACCAAATAATTTGCTTTCTACTGCATCAATATGATATTTGGGATCGATTTTTTCACTGATAATTTCATCTAACGATTCTAATAAACGTTGTCTTGGCGCAAATTTATCGACGGTAATATCTTTCATGCCATCCGGTAACCAAATGTTCATGACTGATGGCGTACCAAGCTCTTTACCAAAATATTCAGAAACTTTACGACACGCTTTACCATGTTCAATCCAAAATTGGCGAATTTTTGCATCAACATGTGTTAACGTGCCTTCATTGCTTAATGGATGAGAAAAATAAGTTGGGTTGAAATCTAAACCAATGTGCTGCTTTTTAGCCCAGCTCACCCAATTTGCAAAATGTTCCGGTTTTACTTCATTGCGATCGACTTTGTGATCGGCTTCTAAATATGACGCATGTAGATTTAATCGTTTTGGTCCCGGAATTAAGCTAAAGGCTTTATCTAAATCGGCTCTAAGTTCACTTGCATTACGTGCTTTGCCCGGATAATTACCTGTCGCTTGGATACCGCCCGTTAACTCACCTTCTTGTTTTTCAAACCCGGTAACATCATCACCTTGCCAGCAATGTACTGAAATTGGTAATTTAGCCATTTTAGCTAAAGCGGCATCGGTATCTACCCCTATTTCGGCAAATCTTGCTTTAGCACTTTGATAGGCATTTTCAACTGTACTCATTAGTAACTCCTTAATAAATTACGTAAATTTTAAATTAACTATTTTGTGGATAATAATATTGGGTATCAAAATTTTGCGAGATAATCTGTCTTAACGTCTTAACATCATCGATAGCCCCTAACGAAATTAATTGGTATCCGACATTACCTAAGGCTGACGATTCAATAGGACCTGCGGTCACAGTGATATGACAGAAATCGGCACATAACTGATTGAGAAAAGTATTTTGGCAACCACCACCAACAATATGTAAGGTGTGAATTGGTTGCTGAATAAGGGTGGATAATTCAGCAATCACATCACAATATAAAGTAGCTAAACTATCAAATATGCAGCGTACTAATTGTGATAAACGTTCAGGCGCGTGCGCATATTTTTCGAGGCAGACCTGTTTTAGTGTTTCGGTCATGGACGCGGGATTTAAAAACCTATCATCATTAGGATTAATTACATAGGTAAAGGGTTGTTCTTGCTTTGCTGATTCAATAATGTGACTAATGTTATTAATGTTATGTTCTAGGCAAACACGCTGAAATAGCCACAAACCCATAATGTTTTTTAAGACGCGATAATGCCCATCAACTCCACCTTCATTGGTGATGTTAGCGTTTAAAGCTTGGGCATCAGTGTATGAATGATTTGACTCGATACCCATTAAAGACCAAGTCCCCGAACACAAATAAGCGCTTTGTTTATCCGTTATGGGAGCGGCAATCACGGCACTTGCCGTATCATGACTGGCTATAGCAATAACCGGAATTTTATCGCCATTTGGACTTTGCCAATAACCGACTTTATTACCGGGCATGGTAATATCACCAAACCATTTACGCGGCACGCCTAAGTAATCAAGTAATTGCTGATCCCAATCACGCGTTATCACATTGACAAGTTGCGTCGTCGTTGCATTGGTATATTCTCGGTTTAACTTGCCAGTTAAACGAAAAATTAAATAATCGGGTATCATCACCCAATCCGTGACTTGTGATAACCAAGTTGGATTATCCTTCATCATCGCTTTAAGCTGATAAAGGGTATTGAAAGTTAAAAATTGAATACCGGTTTTTTGGTAGATGTTCTCAATTCCAAGCTCTGATTGAACTTGTAACATAACATTATCGGTGCGATGATCACGGTAAGCATAAGTCGGGCCAACAACTTGTCCATGTTTATCAAGCAATACATAATCCACGCCCCAAGTATCAATGCCGATACTATCAAGCTTAATACCTTGTTGAATAATTTTGTTCAAACCGGTAATGATTTCATGCTCTATATAATTAAGATCCCAACAAAAATTGGCATCCAGTGATTTAAAATCATTCTTGAATCGATGCACTTCTTGAAGGGTTAAATGTTGATTGTTCGCTTGATAACAAGACAACATGACCCGTCCACTTGAAGCACCTAAATCTATTGCGGCAATATATCTATCAGCCATTATCACTATCCCCATTATTGCTAATGGGCACAGTGTAAATAACGTATAACATAAATTCTTTCAATTGATTGCCACTGTTTTATTAGTGTTGGCAAAATTCTTAAACTCAGTGTGATCTACCGCACAAATTATCGATTTATGCTGGTTTTATACATTCTTAATAATTATTGGTATAATGGCGCATTTATAACATAATTTGAGAGTAACCTATGTTTAATCAGTTAAAAGCAATTATTCAATATTTACTACCTAAACAGCTATTGACCCTGATATTTGGTTGGCTTGCTAATAAGCATTTAGGAAAAGTGACAACATGGATGATTTTAGGCTTTAGTAAACTGTATAAAGTTGATTTAAGTGAAGCCAAAATTAGTGATGTAAAAGAATATAAAACTTTTAATGATTTTTTTGCTCGTGAGCTAAAAGACGAGGCCCGCCCTATCGATTCAGCGGCGAATTCTATTGTCATGCCTGCCGATGGTGTGATAAGCCAATTTGGTGTCATTCAAGATAATTTATTATTACAAGCTAAAGGGCATTTTTATTCTTTAGAATCATTATTGGCTTGTCATCCAGATATGATCAAGTTTTTTAAAGATGGCGCTTATGCTACAACTTACTTATCACCTCAAAATTACCATCGCTTTCACATGCCTTGTGATGGCATTTTACGTGAAATGATTTATGTACCAGGTTCGTTGTTTTCGGTCAGCAAAGCAACAACCGAAAGTATACCGAATATTTTTGCACGTAATGAGCGCGTTATTTGTCTATTTGAAACCGAATTTGGACCGATGGCGCAAATTTTAATTGGTGCAACGATTGTTGGTAGTATTGAAGTGGAATGGGAAGGCTGTATCACGCCTCCTCGCGAAGGCATTATGAAACGTTGGACCTATGCTGGCGAAGTGAAATTAACTAAAGGACAAGATATGGGCTGTTTTAAATTAGGCTCGACTGTCATCACCTTGTTTGCATCTAATGCTATTGCATTTGACAGTCATCTTAAAGTTGGTGACATAACGCGTGTTGGTCAAAAGCTAGCGGAAAGGATCTAACATTATGTGGATGCGTGGTTTTTGCTGTTTTGTATTATTGTTTTTATCTTCTTTAACGTCTGCTGAACAAGCAATTTTAACTATTGATAATGAAGAAGAGCTATCACAAGTTGTGAATCAATTAAGTGATAAAAACGATGAACTTCGTCAAAATATGGAGTTTCAAAAATCGCATTTAACCAGCATCATTAATGAACAAAATAACATTACCACGCAAATTTCACATGTACAAAATACGTTAGCGACACTGGCTGAACAAGGTGAATGGTTAAGTTTTTCAACCGCGCTTGGCGAAACCCTTCGCCAACAGCTACTGCGTTTACCCGAAAAACCCAAGTCTCAACCGCTTGATGCTGAAATCGCCGAAGCAAAAGTCCAACAGCTTAATTACTCCAATACGTTAACCGCATTAGACAACTATCCAACTTTAAGTAGCCCACTTAATAGTGTAAAACTCGCTACACAGTACCGACGCTTGTTACGCGAACAAAGCGAATTACTTAAAACATTAATTTCGGGTACTGATACCACTATTTTAGAGTTAACGAAATTAAAAATTTCAAATAAACAATTAACCAATGCAATTGACGAAGTCAATGACGCGGCACACCGCTATTTCTTCTGGGTGGCTGATGTTAATCCTATTTCACTTAAATTCCCAGTTAATTTGGCCAAAGATGTTGTTTATGTCATTTTTTCAATCGATACCTTAACTCAGCTATATAATGCCAGTTGTGAAGTATTAACAACACCTAAACCATTATTTTTATTGATTTTAGCAATGCTATTTGTGGTTACTCATTTTAAAATGCGCACAAAATATTATGCATTTTTAAACAAATCCGCCTCACGCGTGGGTAAAGTAACGCAAGATAGTTATTCTTTAACATTAAAAGTGATTATTTATTCGCTAATTATGGCGCTGCCTGTACCTATTTTATGGGCTGTTTTTGGTTATGCACTGCAAATTAACTGGGATTACCCTGTCGCAGTAGCGCTGGGTTATGGGGTAAATGCTGCTGCGCCTATTTTATGGGTCTTTATTATTACTGCACATTTTGCAGAACAAAATGGTCTATTTATTACCCACTTTGGCTGGTCCAAATCAAGTGTTCGAGAAGCAATGAAATACTATCAACTTTCGGTTTGGGTAGTGATTCCACTTGTTATGATTGTCATGAGTTTTGATCAGTTTAACAACCGCCAATTTGCCGCCACTATAGGACGAACAGCTTTCATTATTCTCTGCTTTGCTTTAGTATTTATGACTAACTCAATTCATCGAGCGGGCGTGCCTCTTTATATTGATAAAAAGGGATCGGGCGATAACTTATTAAGTCACATTCTTTGGTTTATTTTATTAAGTGCGCCTTGGTTAGCTATTATTGCGGCTTGCTTAGGTTATTTATCTACAGCGCAAGTTTTATTAGGTCGACTTGAAGCATCGGTTATTATCTGGTTTGGTTTATTAGTTATCTATTTTATGATTCGACGTTGGATGTGGATCCAAAAACGTCGTATTGAATTTGAACGAGACAAACAACGCCGATTGGAGCGCATGCAACGCGCGAAAGGACACGAAGAAGAGTTAACATCGGTGAATGAAGGTGTCGATGAGCCAGTTATCAACTTAGATGTCATTAGTGCACAATCGTTACAATTAGTTAGATCGATTATTATGCTGATTGCTTTAATTAGTATGATACTGCTCTGGTCTGAACTACATTCGGCATTTGCCTTCATGAATAATATTAAACTTTGGGGTACAAGCACCATTGTCAATGGCGTTGAAATCGAACAATATATTACCCTTGGCGCGGTATGTATTGCCATTTTAGTCATGACAATTACCGTGCAAGCCGTCAAAAACCTACCAGCATTACTCGAATTAGGCATTTTACAACATTTAGATTTAGCACCGGGCACCGGTTATGCTATCTCAACAATTTCTAAATATATTATTCTAATGATCGGTTGTATGATTGCATTTTCATTTATTGGGATTGATTGGTCAAAAATACAATGGCTTATTGCTGCATTAGGTGTTGGTTTAGGTTTTGGTCTACAAGAAATTTTTGCTAACTTTATTTCTGGCTTAATCATTTTGTTTGAAAAGCCGGTCAGAATTGGGGATACCGTCACTATTCGTGATTTAACCGGTAATATCACTAAAATTAACACGCGTGCAATTACTATTGTTGACTGGGACCGCAAAGAAATCGTCATGCCGAATAAAGCTTTTATCACTGAACAATTAGTTAACTGGTCGTTATCAGACTCAATTACCCGTATTGTGTTAACTATCCCTGCAACTATTGATGCTGATAGTGATTTGGTAATAAACCTATTACAACAAGCCTGTATCGAATGTGAATATGTGTTAAACGATCCCGAACCGCAAGTCTTTTTAGTCGATATTCAAGAAGGAATACAATTATTTGAACTGCGAGTGTTTGCAGCCGAAATGGGGCATCGAATGCTTTTACGAACAGCAATTCATAAATTAATCTTAGAAGCTTATCGTCAGCATGATTTAAAATTACCATTTCCACCATTACAAACCAATTTGGAAGCGCTTGGTCGTAAAAGTGGACGCCGTAGTTATACCGTTGGCACGCTTTAACCGAAAAGCGTTTCTAACCAAGGTACACCAAATGCACCTGGCGCTAATAACACAAATGCCCAAATTGGCGCAGAAGAGATATTGGCTAAATTAAACTTAGTTGCTGGCATATGCATTGTGCCAGCAATCAACGGCACTATTGCTCGAAATGGTCCAAAAAATCGACCAACAAAAACCCCTAAAGCGCCATAGCGTTGAAAAAATTGTTCAGAACGATAAACCAATTTTGGGTACTTACTTAATGGCCAAGAAGCGATTACTTGTTTGTGATAATGCTTACCTAACCAATAAGAGAGCCAATCACCAATCACAGCGCCTAGCGATGCAGCAATTAATACCGGAATAAATGAGATAACGCCAGTACCAATTAAAGCGCCTGCACCCAATAAAATTGCTGTTGCTGGCACAATCAATGAAATAATGGCTAAAGATTCGCCAAATGCCAATAAAAAAATAATTGGCAATGCCCATATTTGATGAGCTTGAATAAACTGCATTATTGCATAGGTAAATTCATGTATTGACATAGTTGAATTAGGTAAATTATTAATTGATTAGACTCAAGCATTTTACCATAATAATATAAGTTTAAGATTGTGTTAACCAAGTATTGGCAGAATCTTATTACGTAACTCAATTGCTTTACTGATTATTCACATTAGCAATGTAAAACTAAAACAACGTTCAATGCTTAAAAATAAACAGCCCGAGACCAGCCATGACTAGCGGTATTAACACAGTATTAGTAACAAAATTTAGTAATAGCACGCTAAATAATCCTCAATTTGATACAATTGCCATAGAAAAACCTATTGCATTAATTTATAACGGTATTTCTCATGTAGTTATGATGGCGACGCCGAAAGATCTTGAGTATTTTGCGTTTGGTTTTTCGTTAACTGAAAATATTATTGAATCGGTTAATGACATTTATGGTATTGATATAATCGACTCATTAAAAGGAGTAGAAGTTCATATTGAATTATCTTCCAGACGCTTCAATCAATTAAAAGAAAAACGTCGTAATTTAACCGGCCGTACTGGTTGTGGTATCTGTGGAACAGAGCAACTTGAACAGGTATGCTCAATTATTCCAACTTTGCCATCCAATGACAAAATTCAGTTATCAGATTTTGCGCATTCACTAGTCTATCTAAACCAAGTGCAACAAGTTGGAGCGCAAACAGGCTGCACCCATGCAGCAGTTTGGCTTGATTTACATGGTAATTTTATTGCAGGTTTTGAGGATATCGGTAGACATGTAGCATTAGATAAACTACTAGGTTATCGCGCTAAATACCTCGCACAAAATAAAACAGATATAAAAGGCATAATATTAGTCTCAAGTCGAGCTAGTTATGAAATGGTACAAAAAGCAGCTATCTGTGGCATCGAAATTCTCTGTGCGGTTTCAGCAGCTACATCAATGGCAGTTGAGCAAGCCAGAACAAATAACTTGACTTTGATTGGATTTTTTAGAGGTGATAAAGGGGTAATTTATACCGATAGCAATCGGATCATTGAGTAATAATAATTTTATAAGATAAACACGGTTGCCAAATTGAAGCTTAATGTATCATAAATAATGTTTATATTTTAATTTTTTAAATTAATTTTTAAGATAATTAATTGATTAATAAAGTTAAATATAGCAATTTAATTTTTAAAACTAAACCAAACCTAAAAAGTCCCTTTCATTATTGTCAGAACATCATCATAATATACCCTGAAAAATGACAACTACGTTGTTTTTATTATATATTCTTTTTATGTGATCGTTTTCTCGTTTTGAGAAAAAGTCAATTATTCACATTGTTTTCTATGACATACTAGATCGATGTGAACAATTGCGATACGTATTTTTATTCATGATAAAAATATAAACATGTTTTAAGTGATTATTTAATATCACTGCGTTTTATTTATCAAAAAACTACTTCAATTTGAAAGGATACACTCATGCATCAAACAGCAGATATTCAACAAGCAGTTAATTATATTCAACAGCAAACCGACAAAAAACCAACAATCGGAATTATACTTGGATCGGGTTTAGGTCCTTTTGCCGATACTCTTGAAGATGCCGTTCATATTCCTTATGACACTATTCCTCACTTTGCTAAATCAGCAGCTGTGGGGCATGCGAATGAATTAGTGATTGGTAAATGTGGTGATAAGACTGTTGTCGCGATGAAAGGTCGTTTTCATTATTATGAAGGTTTTTCATTAGATCAAGTTACCTTCCCTGTGCGTGTAATGAAAATGCTAGGCGTTGAAAAACTGATCATTACCAATGCCTGTGGTGCAGTCAACACTAGCTTTAAACCTGGTGATTTAATGATAATTACTGACCACATTAACTTAACTGCTAACAATCCATTAATGGGTCCGAATAATCCTGAATTAGGTGTTCGCTTTTTAGATGTTAGTGAAGTGTATAACAAGCAATTAAGAGCGACGGTTAGCGAAGTAGCTAAAGAGCTGAATATCACTTTACAACAAGGTGTTTATGCTTGGTGGACAGGACCAACCTACGAAACTCCAGCAGAGATTAGAATGATCCGTACATTAGGTGCTGATGCAGTGGGTATGTCTACCGTTCCTGAAGCAATTATTGCTCATCACTCTGGCATTAAAACTATCGGCATTTCATGTTTAACTAATATGGCTTGTGGCATTTTAGATCAACCACTCGGTCATGAAGAAGTGATTGAAACCGCTGAACGTGTAAAATCCACTTTTTTACAACTTATTACTAAAACCATTGCACGTTTTTAGTTCATAGTTTTTAATTTTATATAAGCAGTTCAATTTATTTAGGATTTAAATAATGAACATAAAAAATAGATTAAAAATAATGATGTTTTTCCAATATTTTATTTGGGGAAGCTGGCTAACGACTTTAGGTATTTATCTTTTTAATACACTAAAATTTTCTGGTGCCGAGATAGGTATGATCTTTAGTACTAAAGGCTTAGCCGCATTAATTATGCCCTGTATTATAGGGATTATTGCTGACAAATTTATACAAGCAAAATATTTGTACATGCTGTGCCACTCGATTTGTGCTGTTGCGCTTTTTTATGCTGCATCAGTGACAACATCAAGTTTACTATTTTGGTTGATGTTTGCTAATGCAATGGCTTTCATGCCAACTATTGCTTTATCTAACTCAATTAGTTACGCGTGTTTAGATAAAAATAACTTAAATACTGTCGAAGTGTTCCCTAAAATACGGGTGTTTGGTACAGTAGGTTTTATTATTGCTATGTGGATGATAAGTCTACTGAAGTTAGATTCCAGTAATGGACAACTTTATGTGGCATGTGTGGCTTCGGTCGTATTAGTGATCTACAGCGCAACGTTACCAAATATTGAAATCAAACAAAACCAACAACAATCTTGGGCTTCTCGTTTAGGTCTTGATGCATTTGTGTTATTTAAAAAACCCGTCATGGCAGTATTCTTTTTATTTGCGATGTTACTTGGCGCAATATTACAAATCACCAATACTTTCGGCGGGGCATTTTTAAAAGACTTTGGTAAAATTCCCGAATTTTCTGACAGTTTAATTGTACAGCATCCAGCAATTTTATTATCCGTATCACAAATGGCAGAAGTGGCATTTATTTTAACTATTCCGTTTTTTCTTAAAAAGTTTGGAATAAAAAAAGTGATCATGATAAGCCTAATAGCTTGGACGCTCCGATTTGGCCTATTTGCATTTGGTGATCCAACACCATTTGGTTTTGTCTTACTGTTGTTATCCATGATAGTTTATGGTTGTGCTTTTGATTTCTTTAATATTTCGGGATCAATTTTTATAGAAAAAGAAGTTAATGCCAATATTCGAGCAAGTGCACAAGGGCTCTTTATGACAATGGTAAATGGAATTGGTGCATATTTAGGTTCAATCTTAAGTGGTATGGTAGTTGATGAATTTACCTATACAAGTGGCCGAGATTGGCAAACAATATGGTTAATCTTTGCATCTTATGCACTGGTGTTGGGAATTATTTTTTATTTTACCTTTAACTATGACCATAATAGAAGCGAAACAGTTAAGCAATAACTTACCACAATCAAACTAATGGGCTAAAATCACAAGCTTACATTCTGTTCTGATTCACTTAGTATTCGTTATTCTAATATGTTAAAAAATGAAGAGTGACACAGGGTCTTCACCCTGTGGTCTCTTATTGTGTTTGCTTTATTGTTAGCTACAAAATTAATTTATATAAATTATGAGATTTAACTATGAAAGAAAAATTTTTAGGTGGTTTATTAGTTTTTTTAGGAGCGTGCAGCTTTGGCGTGCTCTCCTCTATTGTGAAAACCGCTTATAAAGCTGGCTACTCCCTTGGTGAAGTTACGGGCGTACAATGTTTTTTGGGTATGCTAATATTATGGATTATTCACTTGATAGTTAAAACATTCATAAAACCCAAAAGTACAGCAACGACAACGCATAATCCCAAAACTAACAAATGGAAGGTATGTGCTGTGGGTATCTTCCCTGGGTTAGTTGGCATTTGCTATTATCAATGTGTTCAACTCGTTCCCGCATCAATTGCTATCATACTATTAATGCAGTATTTGTGGATTAGTATTATTATCGATTATGTTATTTTCAAAAATAGACCGACAACAACTCAAATTTTAACGGTGATTACCATCATAGCCGGTAGCTGCCTTGCCGCTGGACTATTTAATCAAGATATTCGTTTGAATTTAACGGGCTGTTTTTTTGGTTTTTTAGCGGCCTTAATGTATTCACTATTTATTAGTACAAGCAGTAATGTTGGTAATGCATTACCAAAACTTGAAAAAAGTGCCTTGATGATAACCGGAGCGTGCATAATAACTTTTATTATATTTCCACCTTTATTCTTCTTTAAATTAAATTTGAATGATCAACTCTATCAATTAGGATTTTTATTAGCACTACTGGGCACCGTATTACCTCCGTTTTTGTTTTCTGTTGGCATTCCCAAAATTGGTATTTCATTAAGTGCAATCTTATCCGCAGCTGAACTACCTGTTGCCGTCACCTGTTCATATTTTTATTTAAAAGAATCGGTCTATTTTAATCAATGGATTGGGGTCATTATTATTCTACTATCTATCGCATTATCCAATTTGAAACATTTAAAACGGAATAAATAATATGCTTAGACTAAAGGGAAGCCTAAACGCTGACCTTTAGCCTAGCATTACTTTATTAAACTAGGCTTTTTAGCCATTTTATAAAGATATCTGCTTTGGGGTTATATTTGGCTTGCGCTCGTAAGATGTAATAGCGCTGTTTACATAACATTTCCATTTCAGGAAAAGGTGTAATAAGCTCACCCGATTCAAGTAACTTGCCGATTAATTTCCGTCGACCCATAGCAACACCACCATGATTAATAGCGGCAGTAGTTGCAAGATCAGAACGATCAAAATCGATTTTGGGTATATCATTAAAATCAAAGGGCAAAGAATAATGATTAGCCCACCCCATCCATTCATCACAATTAGAATCATATTCCCATGCTTGACTATCGTGCAATATTGTACAGTTAGATAGTCTTTCAACGTTATTATATAAGTTATGTTTTTTTGCATAAAAGTCACTACAAACAGGAATGATTGTTTCGGACATTAAAAAATCGTAATTGAGCTCTTCGTACAGTAATGCATCATAATAAATAGCAAGATCGATTCGATGACGACTAAAATTTGTAACTTCATTTCCAGATAAAATATTTAAAGTAATATAGGGATAGTGACGTGCAAAGTCAGGTAATTTTGGTACTAGCCAACCTTGTGCAAATGACGGTCTAGCATAAATTGTCAATATTCCAGAAATTTCTTGATTTGAAATTTCTAAAATTTCTTGGTTCAAATTTCTTAGTGATTTTCGAACCACATCAAATAAATGTTTACCATCATGAGTAAGTTCAATTCTTCGGTGAAACCGTTTAAATAGCTTAAAACCAAGTTCTTGCTCTAATTTTTGAATTTGATGACTCACCGCGCTTGGACTGATACACAGCTCTTCAGCAGATAAAGAAAAGGAAAGATGACGAGCAGCCGATTCAAAAGTATATAATTTCGCTAACTGATAACGATTAATCAAGCGATTTTTTGTTAGAAAATTATCATACATCAGCGATTCTCCTTCACCTTGTTTTAAACAACGTAAATATCTATTTTATAAAATCAAACTTTGCAGCTTTATAGCAAAACTAACTTTAATGTTAAACTTCGATTTAAATCACATTTTTGAATGAATTTAATTCATGTTAAGTTGTTTTTTTATCATTTGTCAAATACCTAATAAAAACATTTAATAGGTTAAATTTTAACTAACTTAAAAATCAAAACATGAACTCACAGCTTTGGGTTATGGCAGTATTAATGAGTAGTTTAATTGTCATTGTGATATCAATTGTAAAAGTTAAACTACATCCATTTTTAGCCTTGTTACTTGCAAGTTTTTATGTAGGGGTATTAATGGCTATGCCTCCACTTGAAATACTTAGTGCAATTGAAGCTGGAATGGGTAGTACCTTAGGTTTTTTAGCTATAGTAATTGGATTAGGATCCATTTTAGGTAAAATGATGGAAATTTCTGGTGCATCTGAAACTATAGGGTTGATGTTACACAAATGCCGGTTACTTCCACCACAAATAATGATAGTGTTAATTGGACTAATTTGTGGCATTACCTTATTTGTTGAAGTCGGTGTAGTATTATTCATTCCATTTGCCTTTTCCATTGCTAAAAAAACAAATTCATCACTTTTAACAATCGTTATACCACTATGCTCTGCATTAATGGCCGTTCATTGTATTGTTCCCCCTCATCCGGCAGCATTGTTTGTGACCAATGCGCTTGGTGCAGATATTGGCAGTATAATTTTTTATGGTTTAGTAGTTGCTCTATTAGCATCACTAGTTAGTGGGCCTCTTTTTTTAAAAATCATTAAAAATAATATTCCATTTAAGCCTGTACCTGAAACATTTTCCCAACCAAACAATAAGAATGAAAATGAATTACCGTCATTATTGCCCACTTTGACTATTATTTTGTTACCTATCATTTTAATGTTAATAAAAACAGCCACAGAATTAACAATCGATAAAAATTCAATTTTTTATGCTGTGTTCGAATTTATTGGCACCCCAATTACAGCTATGCTTATAGGTATTTTTGTCGCCTATTATGTCTTAGGTATACGCCAAAAAATGCGAATGTCAGATTTATTAATAAAAACAGAATGTGGCTTTTCTTCAATCGCTAATATCTTGTTGATTATTGGTGCGGGTGGCGCATTTAATGGCGTGTTAAAAAGTAGTGGTTTGAGTGATGGATTAGCGGGTATTTTATCACAGCTAAATATGCACCCTATTTTATTAGCGTGGTTAGTTGCCATTATATTACATGCTGCAGTGGGCTCTGCAACGGTTGCCATGATGGGAGCAACAGCCATTGTATCACCTATGTTGCCACTTTATCCTGATATTAGTCCTGAAATCATAACGTTAGCGATCGGTTCGGGCGCTATTGGTTGTACAATTGTAACAGATTCACTTTTTTGGCTTGTAAAGCAATATTGTGGCGCTACATTAACTGAAATGTTCAAATATTATACATCCAGCTCTTTTATTGTTTCATTAGTCGCTTTAGGATGTACATTTTTATTATCGTATATTGTTTAATATACAACAACATGGATTGGATTTATGATTGCTAAAAGTCTCACAAATACATTGCAATACATTTTTTTACTGATTAAAATTGTAAAATTCCAAGTAAAAAAGTGGTTTCAGAAAAATATTACTAGCATAAAACAAATTTTAAGTTATAATAGTGAAACTTCGATTAGGAATCGACTTATTAAATATAAAGGATTAATTAACCATCTCTTAATTAATGTATTAAGAATTACTATTAAAGTTAAGCTTAATATTTACCCCAAATTTGTTGAAAAACATAAAGTCAAAGATTTATATAGTAATCAACACCAATCTAACATCATAAATAGTTTATTTAAAAAACAACTTGTTAAATTTACAGAATGTAATTTTCTCTTGCTTGATGACGATTATAAAATGAATTTTTTTGATCTTATCATGCTATCTCAATTCAATTGGTATTTATTCATAGTTCTACTTGATATAGAAAAATGGAACAACCACATTAAATTAACATTCTGTAAAAGAATACTATTTTACATTCTATACAACATTAATTTACTAGTGAGAATAAAAAGAGAAAACAAAATTTTAGTCTAAATCGAAATATTAAAAAGCATAAAACATGAAACATTAAAAGGAGATAAAAGTAATAATCAGCGCTTTTAGTTGTTTTTTATACTAAAACGTTATGTTTACCTCAAGTTTTTTTACGATAGAGTAACAGTCGTTTTTTAATGTTCTACAGATCGTTATCTTATTGTCCTAAAAAAAGGAAGTTATAGAAATGAAGACACATAAAAAACCATTATTTACCTTAGTACAAAGTGATAAATTATTACCTCAAAAAAATACCTTAAGTGATTTAGATTCTAAATTAAATTATCCTGAAAACATAAATAAAATTATTGCATTACATGTTAAGGAGCTTAAGTTACACCATGGCGAATATAAAGATAATGAATACAATAGTAAAGCTAAGATCGAGAATAATCGAGAAATGCGTTTTATATTTCCTGAGATGTTCGAATCAGAGCATCATAAAAGACAAATAAGCCTTTTGAAAGAGGAATTAGCCTTTGCTAAAGAATCGAATAAAGTTAAAGAATTATTAAGCATGCGGTTAAAACAAATGGCAAAAATTTATCCACACGTGCAATTGGATTTAAATGATATTACTGTTATGCCTAATAAAATTAAAAAATACCTATTCGCGCCACCGTTAATCTTAACACAAGATAATGCAATTATGCTTTGGGAAGATGGGAATTACTCTGATTAAAAGTATTGATAAATGAATCAATAATAGAAATATGTCATCAATTTTTGCAAAAGAATTGATGACATTGAGTAAAACTATTTTTAGAATAAAAACAATAATTTTTTATTATTCAAGAATATAGGTTGTGAATTAATAAATGACATCGAATAAAAAACCGTTATTTACTTTAGCATCTTTTAATGAGTCAATTCCTGAAAAAAAGCAATTAACAGATAAAGATTCAGTTTTAGATTATCCGGATCAAAAAGATGAAATTATTGCGTTACGTTTTGAAGCATTGAAACAACGTCATTCAAAATATCAAAAGTATGTTTTAGAAGATGTTTTTAAGGATATCGATGCTTTCCAGTTTATTTATCGTGAAGCATTCAATGAACCTGATTTAGAAACGTTAAAAAATCAACAAGATTTAGAATGTGAGAGGATCAATCAAATATTATCAAGCAGATTAGCAGAACTTAGCCAATCAAATCCTGATCTTAAGCTTGATTTGAATGACTTAAATGCATTACCAGATACCATTAAAGAATATCTGTTTTCACCACCGTTAATCCTTACGCAAGATAATGCAATTATGCTTTGGGATGACTAAAAGACATTTATCATAATTAATATAAGCAAAAAATCTACAGTGCTAATTTCACTGTAGATTTTTTTTATAATTAAATTAGTTATATTTGTTTAAGAATTAATTGTTAAATGCGCTTTCACCGTGGCTATTAATATCTAGACCTTCACGTTCATGTTCTTCTGACACGCGTAAGCCAACACAAATATCTGCAATCTTATACGAGATAAAAGCAACAACAGCAGTCCAAATAATGCAGGTTATTACACTCATTAACTGTATACCAATTTGACTTGCCATGCTGGTACCTTCTGTATAACCAATGCCACCGAGTGATTCTGACGCAAAAATACCAGTCAATAGACAACCAACAATACCACAAACACCATGTACACCAAATACATCACAAGTATCGTCTATTTTAAGAATTCTTTTTAGCGAAGATACGCCCCAAACCCCTGCAAAGCCACAAATCAAACCAATCAACAGAGCACCACCAACACCAACAAAACCCGCTGCCGGTGTTATTCCAACTAATCCCGCGATGATGCCTGATGCGGCACCTAAACATGATGGTTTACCTCGTAAAACCCACTCAGCAATAGACCATGCTAAAACTGCTGCTGCCGTTGCTGCCACGGTATTAATAAAAGCTAGCCCAGCAATTTGGTCAGCGTGAGTTGAAGACCCAGCATTAAAGCCAAACCACCCAATATATAAAATAGCAGCACCGATATAAACATAAGGCAGATTGAAAGGTTTTAACGGTTCACGATTAAAGCCTATCCGATTTTTTAGTAAATACGCCCCCATTAAACCTGCAACGGCTGCATTGATGTGAACAACAGTTCCTCCAGCAAAATCTAACGCACCTTCATCACCTAAGATGCCTCCACCCCATACCATATGGGCCATTGGAATATAAGAGAAGGTAAACCATAACACCATAAAAATTAATACCGCTGAAAAACGCGTACGTTCGGCAAATGCACCTGGAATTAAACAACAAGTAATACAGGCAAAAGATCCCTGAAACGCAACCCAAATCAATTCATAAATCGATCCTGATACATCTGTAATATTAATACCAATTAATAAAAAGTGTTCAAAGTTACCAAAAAACCAGTTTCCTTCACCAAATGCCAGTGTATAACCATAAATTATCCATAATACCGCAATAAGTGAAAAGGTGACTAATATCTGCGATAACATTGATAAGACATTTTTAGCACGTAATAATCCGCCATAGAACAAAGCAATGCCAGGCACCGACATAAAAAGAACTAGGGCTGTACAAATCATCATAAAACCGTTATCAGCATTATCGGCGACGGTTGCTTCTTGAGCAATTGCTGAGCTTGAAAGCGCTAAGCCCAAAGGTAAAATAAATTTTTTCAACATAATGATATCCTTTTATGATTATAATGCTGACTCATCCGTTTCACCGGTACGAATCCGAACCACATGTTCAAGTGGCGTCACAAAGATTTTGCCATCGCCTATTTTGCCGGTATAAGCCGCTTTAGTAATAGTATTAATCACTTCATCAAGCTGTTCGTCACTGATTGCTAAATCAATTTTTACTTTAGGTAAGAAGTTAACATTATATTCAGCACCACGATAAAGTTCGGCATGCCCTTTTTGACGCCCGAATCCTTTAACTTCAGTTACGGTTAATCCCGTAATGCCAATATTGGATAATGATTCTCTCACTTCTTCTAATTTGAAAGGTTTAATAACAACAGTCACTAATTTCATCAATTGCTCCTCATTAATAGGGTGGATAACCGAACTTATGCAAAACTTATGCAAAGCTTATGCCAGAAATTTCAATTTGTAGTTTTTGACTATATTTATTAATAAGAATAACGATGTAATTCATAATGTTAATGTCAATTGATAGGAATAAAAATGTTGAAATCAAACCGAAAACAAGTTAACTCAATGAGCAAAATCA
Source organism: Gilliamella sp. B3783 (assembly GCF_026536125.1). NCBI lineage: Bacteria > Pseudomonadati > Pseudomonadota > Gammaproteobacteria > Orbales > Orbaceae > Gilliamella > Gilliamella sp. B3783. Next base: position 146,618 of record NZ_JAFNOU010000003.1, on the reverse strand, counting down.
AATAATAAAGTGTCATCAATACTCACTCTTTGGCCAAAACATTAACGACACCAACTCTCATTTCAACCATTTTGTTTATTAAAGAGGGTGAGCAATATAATTAGAGGTGTTTGGATATGTTGATACTAATACTGTGATTATCGATAGCGTTTGAAAATTAATGCACTATTGTAGTGCTTATGCTTTTTTTTGGTGCTAATACTTTGATCAATTAACTAAATTAGAATGTGACCATCAATTTACGATATTCATCGTAAGCAAAATGATCTGTCATGCCACTAATGTAATCTTGAATTAAACGACAACGGTAATAAAATTCCCAACAATCAAAAGCCGGCTTATTTTTATCAAGTTTGCTAATAACTTGTTGGTAAGCATCACAATGTTTATGGGATAGTTTATGATATAGTCGGGTTTCTATTGGGTATTTTTTGTGATTGCCTGTCGTCGATAATTTAATAAAATCCTCAACCGGCATCGCAAGTAATGGGCTATAAATATCGAGCAAACCGGTAATAATTCGATGACCTTGTAGTTCAAGATTTTCAACTGATTCATGATTGAAGACATGTTCAAAACCAACAGTTTTAAAAATATTGAGGAGTTTGTATTCAGCGTCGTGATCTTCAAGCAATGCATGATTAAATGAGCCATGATAAATGGCTTCAATATTTTCAATAAAACGTTCTGCGGCATGGGGAACAAGTTTATTGATAGTATTGACTCGCAAATACATAAAAAACTCATCGATACCAATAGCGGTAGACTCAATTTGCTTAAAATTATCAAAAGGCCGATTGATCACTTCATCAAATAAATCACCTGTTTTAACTGGTCCCCACGCTTGTTTTAAATATTGATAAAGTTGTTGTACAGTAAAGATTTTCTTTTCAACGGCATCTTCAAGATCGGCTATGCAATATGAGATATCATCAGCCGCTTCCATAATGTAGGTTAGCGGGTAACGATGAAAAGGTTTTATATCAAGTTGTTGATATAATTCATTGATAAAGGGCTCTTCCGATAAGTAAAAACCGGGTTTTTTCATTAAATAAGCAAATTCAGTCGGTACAGCATGATTCCAATAAGCGGGTTTTGAATATTTAACAATTGAGGCAATTTGAGAATAAGTTAAATTAAGACGTAAAATCGTATGAACTAAACGAATAGCTTGCGCATTCCCTTCAAAATTGGACAAATCTTGGCGGATTTTTTGTTTTAATTCAGCAAGTAACTCATCATCTTGTTTGTTTATTTCAAGAATACTGTAGCTGCAAGGTTTATCAAGACCTAGTCGTAAAGTAAACCACTGATTAATTGCCGATTCACCAAAATGACCAAAAGGGGGATTACCTATATCATGCATTAAGCACGCCATTTCAACTAAACTTTCAATCGACATAATCGATTTATCCAGACCAAACGCCTTTAATTGTCCTGCTTTTATTAAACGATTAACAATTTCTTTAACAATATAGCGCCCAACTTGTTGAACTTCCATTGAATGCGTCAAACGGCTTCTGACAACTGAATTACGTTCAAGGGGGAACACTTGAGTCTTTTGCTGTAAGCGCCTTATAGCTGCAGAATTGATAATTCGTCCACGATCACTTTCAAAACAGCGTAAAACTGAATATTCATCTGTTAAACTGTCATATTGTTTATGAGCATAACGTTGGTAATTGATTTTTTTGCTAAAGTTGACCATGGCGCTACCCTTTTCGTTCAACGAGGCTATCACGACTCAAATTGCTGTTTTGCCCAACAAATAGCTGGATGATATTCAACAGGCAACATAGGTAACAATTTATCTAATGAATCGATCAATGTTGATATTTGAGGGTGAGTTAAATTTAAGTGACCCACTTTACGACCAGTTCTCACTTCTTTTTCGTACCAATGTAAATGGACTAAATCAATTGATAACCAATCATAATTTAACTCAGTTCCAATCAGATTAACCATGACAGAAGGCGCAAAAACATTCGGCTTTGGTATTGGTAATCCCAAGATTGCCCGTAAATGAAGCTCAAATTGGCTTATTGAAGCGCCATTTTGGGTCCAGTGACCACTGTTATGGACTCTTGGTGCTAATTCATTGATTAATAGATTTTCACCGACAACAAAACACTCCATTGCCATTACACCGACATAATTGAGCTTTTGCATGATAGCAGATAACATTTTTTCAGCTTTGGCTTGTAATACAGGCATTTTATCGGGTAAAGCAATACTCATTCTTAAAATACCATCTTGATGTAAATTATGCGTCAATGGGTAAAAAACGGTTTCACCTTTCGCATTGCGAGCACCAATCAATGATAATTCGTTATCGAATGCAATTGCCTGTTCTACAATCGCTTGTTCATAGATATCTTCAGGTACGTCAATATCGTCATCAATCGCTATACGCCATTGACCTCGACCATCATAACCACCAGTACGACGTTTAACAATTAACAATTGACCTAACTGTTGAAAGAGCGTTGGCCAATCTTGTCTATTTTTCAATAAAAACCATTTAGCTGTGGGTAAATTAAGTTCATCTAATAGTTGTTTTTGACTCAAACGATCGGCAATAATCGGAAACACATCCCGATTAATAAAATGCCCATGCTGAGCTAAAATCTGAGTAAAAGGCGTATCGGGCCAACGTTCAATTTCAGCAGTAATGACTGAATTTTGATAAGGAATCGTTGCTGGATCGACATCTAAACCAACAGGAAAAACATGGATACCTAATGGCTCGCCAGCTTGCTTTAACATTCGGCCTAATTGGCCATTACCTAAAACACAAACTGATTTAGTTATCATATTATGCATCGACTCTTGGATCGGGGTTATTTAAAACTTCATCAGTTTGACTTAAACGCCAAGTTGATAATCGTTGATAGATGTCTTTATCATGTAAAGCCAGAATTTGCACAGCTAATAATGCAGCATTAGCAGCCCCAGCCTTACCAATCGCTAAGGTACCAACCGGAATACCTTTAGGCATTTGTACAATGGAATATAAGCTGTCAATACCATTTAGTGTGGCACTTTGTACGGGTACGCCTAATACGGGTACCAGTGTTTTCGCCGCTAGCATACCGGGTAAATGAGCAGCACCACCAGCACCAGCAATGATGACATCAAAACCTCGACGTTTAGCATCTTGAGCAAATTGAAACAATTTATCAGGCGTTCGATGGGCTGAAACTATTTCAACATGATAACTAACTGTAAGTGTATCGAGTATATCGGCAGCATGTTGCATTGTGCTCCAATCACTTTTCGATCCCATTACAATGGCAATTTTAGCTTGAGTATGCATAGCAAATTATATCAATAGATGAAATTTAAAGTTTTCAAAGTATACACTAAAATTTAGCAAATGGGATAATAATCAATATGTAAGATGACAAGAAAAACTCACTAGTAGTGATAATATTATTACTAAAATAAGCTAATAATATTACCATTTTAGTCTATCTAGAATAATCAAGTAATTATTCACCAACTATTATTGAGTTGTTTATTTTACAACATTAAACCTTCACTGCTGCAACGATTTTTATTTCGACTAAATACTCACTTTTCATTAATCCGGTATGGACTGTGCAGCGCACGGGAGCATCGCCGTGAGCAACCCATTCGTCCCACGCTTTATTCATAGCAGCAAAATCGCTTTTGTTTACCAAAAATAGAGTTGCATCTAAAATACGGGTTTTATCACTGTTTGCTCTAGCTAAAATTTTGTCTATTTCAGCCAAAGCACTTTTGGTTTGTTCATAGGCATTATTAACTAAATTGCTTGGCACACTCGTGTAATAAATTACATTATTGTGAATAACCGCTTCAGACCAACGGTCTTGTGGATCGAGTCGAATAATTGTCATCATGTTTTCCTTTTTTGATGAGTTTTTTAAGAGACTTTAATAAAATCAGCACGTAATTTTTTTATTTCATCACGTAATACACCAGCTTTTTCAAACTCGAGATTTTGAGCAGCTTCGTACATCATGGCTTCAAGTTCTTTCACCCTTGCTTGAACTTCTTTTATAGAAACATAATGATAAGGTTTACCCGGTTCAAATGCTTGTACTTTAGCCGTTGATTTTTTAGTACTTAATCCTGCATCTAAAATATCTTTAATCTCTTTGCGTACTGATTTTGGTGTTATACCATGAGCTTGATTGAAATCTTCCTGTTTTTTACGACGACGGGCTGTTTCATCAATGGTTTTTTGCATAGCTGGCGTGATTTTATCAGCATACAATATGGCTTTACCATTTACATTTCGGGCTGCACGTCCAACTGTCTGAATGAGTGAACTTTCTGAACGCAAAAAGCCTTCTCGGTCCGCATCCAAAATAGCAATTAACGACACCTCAGGAATATCTAATCCTTCACGTAATAAGTTTATACCAACCAATACATCAACTTTACCTAAGCGTAAATCACGAATAATTTCCATCCGTTCAACCGTATTGATATCGGAATGTAAATATTTCACATTCACATTATGCTCGGATAAATAATCTGTTAAGTTTTCAGCCATACGTTTGGTTAGTGTTGTTACTAATACCCGCTCTTCGTTTTCCATTCGAATTTTAATTTCGGATAAAAGATCATCAACTTGAGTCGCGACTGGGCGAACTTCAATAATCGGATCTAATAAACCAGTCGGTCTCACTACTTGTTCAATAATTTCACCACCTGATTTTTCAATCTCGTATTTAGCTGGCGTTGCCGAAACATAAATAGTTTGTGGCATAATGTTTTCAAATTCCGTGAATTTCAATGGACGGTTATCCAGTGCTGACGGTAAACGAAATCCATACTCAACTAAATTTAATTTACGTGAACGGTCGCCATTATACATTGCACCAATTTGTGGTATTGCAACGTGTGATTCATCAATAAACAGTAAACCATCAGCAGGTAAGTAATCGAATAAGGTTGCAGGCGGATCACCGGGTTTACGCTGAGATAAAAAGCGGGAATAGTTTTCGATACCTGAACAGTACCCAAGTTCAGTCATCATTTCAATATCAAATAGTGTTCGCTGAGTTAAGCGCTGCTCTTCTAACAGGCGATTATTCTCTAACAATACTTTTTGCCGTTCTTTAAGTTCTTGCTTAATTTCAGCAATAGCGTTTTCCATAATGTTTCTTGGTGTAACATAATGGGTTTTTGGATAAATAGTAATCCGCGAGACATCATTAACACTACTGCCTGTTAAAGGATCAAACATAGTAATGCGTTCTACTTCATCATCAAACAGTTCAACTCGTACAGCTAACTCGTCTGAATCGGCAGGAAAAATATCAATCACATCACCTCTTACTCTAAATGTACCACGACTAAAACCCATTTCATTGCGAGTATATTGTAGTTCAGCCAATCTGGTTAAGATTGAGCGTTGATCGGTAATGGTGCCTTTAGTCAGGTGCAAAATCATCGCCATATAGGTCTCGGGCGCTCCCAAACCATAAATTGCTGATACCGATGCAACAATCACAACATCGCGACGCTCCAATAGTGATTTAGTGGCCGAAAGGCGCATCTGTTCAATATGTTCATTGATCGACGCATCCTTCTCGATAAAAGTATCGGTTGATGGCACATAAGATTCAGGCTGATAATAATCATAATAAGAGACAAAATACTCAACCGCGTTTTCAGGAAAAAACGCTTTCATTTCACCATATAATTGGGCGGCTAACGTTTTATTTGGCGCCAAAATAATTGTTGGACGATTATGCTGAGCAATAACATTTGCCATAGTAAAGGTTTTACCCGACCCCGTTACACCTAATAATGTTTGATGGGCAATACCGTCATCAAGATTTTGACTTATTCGTCTAATGGCTTCAGGTTGATCGCCAGCAGGTTTAAATTCAGAACATAATTTAAATTTTTTCATTACTTGTGACCTAATATTTTACCTATTAATAAAAATTATCCCCAAAAAGACTTGACCTTTTAAAATCTTATATTTTTTGTTCAGTTAACTTAAAAACTCACCAAACACACCTTAAAAAGATAACTTGATTTAAGATAACTAATTGATTAATAATAAAATACAAATTCATGCTTAACTTGTAACCAAACCAAGCTAAAACCTGATGGTTATTGAAGTTTGAGCGTTTTTCAATAAACTATTCACAGAGTTATCCACAGGCATCGGGGATAACTCTCTAAGTATAACCGTTATAAACTTTTTTCAATAATCAAGTAAAAATTTCATGATTAAAATACGTTTTTTTTATTGATTATTTCTATTTTTAATACTGATTTTAATAGCTATTAACTAATGATTACTTAAGTGTCTCAATTTGGTATTGATAGCTGAGATCGAAATTAGGAACAAAAGTTAAACGATGAGTGATACATTTTGGCGCATCTTCGGCATGATGCGACACAAACAATAATTGCGTGTTTCCTTCCTTGATTAATCGATCTATCCAACCTTTGACTAATTCTCGGTTAAGATGATCTAATCCTTGCAATGGTTCATCTAAAATCAGCAAGGTTGGATGTTTAACTAAAGCACGAGCTATTAGCACTAATCGTTGCTGCCCCCACGATAGAGATTGAAAAGGCTTATCAGCTTGTGTGTATAATACTAACAATTTAAGCCATTCATCGGCTAGCTTTGCTTGTTTATCGCTTGTGGCTTGATAGACACCAATTGAGTCAAAAAAACCCGAAACGAGTACTGTTTTAACGCTGGAACTGACACGATAATCAAGGTGTAAACTACTACTAACATAGCCAATATGCTTTTTAATGTCCCAAATAGTTTCACCTGAACCTCGTTTACGACCAAATAATGTTAGATCATTACTGTATCCTTGAGGATGATCACCGGTAATTAAACTTAATAGCGTTGATTTACCTGCACCATTAGGCCCAACTATTTGCCAGTTTTCACCCGCTTTTACCCGCCAAGTTAACCCATCGATAATAGCTTTATCATCGTAATGGACATAGCCATTATTTAAAACCACACGATCGATTTCGTTGGATAATGCAGCGGGAGGCACATCTGCATCAGGTAAAGGTACATTGGGTAAGCTTTCTAGATCAGCTAGCTGTTTAACTGTTTCGTCATTTAATATTGTTGCTTTGCTACCAAATTTCAAGAGCTGACAGTCAACAAGCAGACCAATATCTTCAATAAAAATGGGAATTTCATTAAAACGATTTAATACTAATACGATTGTTACCCCCTGTTTAGATAATTCACCAAGCTTATCAGCTAAATTTTCACGCGATAAAACATCTAAACCATCAAAAGGTTCATCTAAAATTAATAAATCGGGATTTGACATTAACGCTTTGCAAATTAGCGTTTTTCGTGTTTCACCTGTTGACAAGTATTTAAATTTTCTAGTCAGCAGCTGACTAATACCAAACTGTTTAGCCAACTGTAAACATCGCTCTTCATCTGTTTTAAATTCCTGTATGATTTGCGATGTCGTTAATCCTGTATCATTTTCGCCTTCACTAAGCATATCAGTATTATTGCGCTTCCATTCTTCATCGACCAACTTTTGTAATTGTTCAAAAGAAATATACGCTATTGATTCAAACTCATTAGTCACATTACCCGATAGCAACGGTTGTTCACCGGCTAATGCTTTAGCTAAAACTGATTTACCGCTGCCATTACGCCCAACAAAAGCAACACTATGCCCCTGATTGATGGTTAATGATTCAATAATAAAAACTTTATGATCATTAATTTTATAGTGTGCGTGTTCAATATGTAACATAAATACCTCAAATTAAACTAATGTAGCAACAATAATATGCTGAGGATCAATTGATATTGTCAGCTTTTTGCCTGCAACTAATGCATAATCTTTAACTGTATTCGTTAATTTACTTGCATAAAGCATCATACCTGATGCTAAACAAAAGGCAATTTCAGTCCACTCACCATCTGTTGTGACTTTCTCAACTGTTACTGATAAACAATTTTCAAGCGAATCATTTAATTCAATCAAGGGAGCTTTAATTAACAGTAGCACAGTCTTGTCCATAGTTAACTTTAACCTTTCGAGACTTTTGTGAGTTATATAAGCTTTTAATTCCGTTTGATTATCGCCAAGCAAAACCGTAATAAAACCGGCAATGTTATTGGTCTCAATCTGTTTAACACTGCCATATAATTGATTACGTGCACTGGTTTGTAATGATAATTTTGCCGTAGCTTTTAAAATATCATCCAGGGGAACGTTATCATCACTTAAAATATTAAACGCGTTATGCTGTATGTGAGTCAAAAGATCATAAAGTTGAATAAATCTGACGGCATAAGCACTGAGTTTGGTTCCCCCACCATTTTTACCTCCAGTTATCGTTATCAAAAATGGCGTAGGCGCTAAACGATTAATTTCGCTTATTGCATCCCAAGCTGTTTTATAGCTTATGCCAATTGATTTGGCGGCTTGGCTTAAAGAACCGGTTTGGTCAATGGCTTTAAGTAATGCTATACGCCTTGGATCAGTAAATAATTGCTGATTTGAATTTATAGTTAATAAAATTTCTGGAGAAAAGCTCATGAAACCACCTTGATAAACTGAAAAACATCTTATTCAGATAATTTCAATTATTGTAGACGTTTTTTCAACGACCTTCAAAAAACTTACGTCAAGTGAATTATGTTCTTTTCAACGATCTCTTAGATCAATTATATCATTAAGTTATTTTGAACAATCCAATTTACAATCATTAACTTATGATTAAATCTGGAAAAGGTTTATCAATTTATCGATATATTTTATTTTATATAACGGAAAGTTTATTATAATATGATGCATCTGATGAGTGAGCGATATGTTAGCGGTTTTAATTATCGATTTTTATGTTAAATCTCAGTTACCGCTTTACGCATCATCATCAATTTACAAAATTACAAAAGTTATTTTTAGCGTGAGGGATATGATGAAAACACGTATTAACATTTTTTTAATGATAACAACCTTATTAACCACATTTTCCACTTTAGCTATTGAAAAAGTAACCCTATTTGCAGCGGCATCATTAACCAATGCGATGCAAGATATTGCAGCTGAATATAAAACAAATCACAAAAATCAGGAAATTATATTTTCGTTCGCTTCGTCATCGGTATTAGCCAAACAGATCGAACAAGGTGCGCCCGCTGATATTTTTATGTCAGCAGATCAAAAATGGATGACTTATTTAATAGAACATAATTTAGTTAAAAATAAAGAAGATTTACTTAAAAATTCTTTAGTATTAATCGCACCAAAACAGTCAAAATTAGAAAAAATCGATATTAATAGTAGCACTGACTGGAATGCAATTTTACCTAAAACAGAAAGATTAGCGATTGGCGATCCTGATCATGTTCCGGCTGGATTGTATGCCAAAGAATCCTTAACTTATTTAGGTGTATTTGATAAATTAGCTCCACAATTTGCACCAGCAAGTAATGTACGTGATGCGTTAATGCTGGTTGAACGTAACGAAGCTGCATTAGGCATTGTATATAGCACAGATGCAAAAGTTAGTGATAAAGTCAAAATCATTGGTGTTTTTCCTGCTAACTCATTTGATCCTATTGAGTACCCAATAGCATTGTTAAAACCCGAAGCGAAAGAGTTTTATCAATATTTAAAATCACCTGAAGCTAAACGCATATTTGAAAAATATGGTTTTGTAACAAAATAATAAAAATCATGATATTGACCGAATATGAATGGCAAACACTGCTACTGAGCTTAAAAATCGCGGGGGCTGCAATTTTATTCAGTTTACCAATTGGTATTTTGACTGCATGGATTTTAGCTAGATGCCAATTTTTAGGTAAATCACTTTTTGATAGTATTGTGCATTTGCCTCTAGTTTTACCCCCTGTCGTTTTAGGTTATTTGCTGCTAATAACCATGGGACGACATGGCTTTATAGGGGAGTGGTTAAGTTATTATTTACAGATAAGCTTTAGTTTTAATTGGCAAGGTGCTGCATTAGCATCGGCAGTTGTGGCATTTCCATTGATGGTTCGCTCCATTCGTCTAGCAATTGAATCCATCGATTTACGTTTAGAATGTGTTGCTCGAACATTAGGTGCAAATCCATTAAAAGTATTTATAACAATTACGCTACCATTAGCATTTCCTGGCATTTTAATGGGGATTGTATTAGGTTTTGCAAGATGTTTAGGTGAATTTGGTGCAACTATTACTTTTGTTTCTAATATCCAAGGTGAAACGCGAACACTACCGCTTGCTATGTATACGCTGTTACAAATGCCTAATGGCGAACATGCTGCATTGAGGTTATGTATAATATCCATTGTGTTGTCTTTGGCGGCACTATTTTTATCCGAAATGCTCAATCGTTGGCACAAGCAGAAATTATTTGGATAATGAGTTATGTTAGAAATAGATGTAAAAAAACAACTATCTTCCTTTGCATTTGAATTTAAACACTCAATACCTTGCCAAGGAGTGACAGCAATTTTAGGCGTATCAGGCTCGGGAAAATCAACTTTAATAAATCTTATTAATGGACTGATTAAACCTGACCATGGCAATATCTCGCTTAACCAAGTGATGTTGGTTGCCACCACTCAAAATATTTTTATTCCGCCTGAAAAACGAAAAATTGCAACCGTCTTTCAAGATGCTTTGTTGTTTCCTCACTATAACGTGTTGAAAAACCTGACATATGGCATGAACAAACTCCATTTGCAAAAATTAGATGAAATGATTGAAGTACTTAATATTGGTCATTTATTAAATCGTTATCCTGCCATGCTATCTGGCGGAGAAAAACAACGTGTTGCTATTGGACGAGCGTTATTAACTTACCCACAATTATTATTAATGGATGAACCATTATCAGCCCTGGATATGCCGAGAAAAAAAGAGCTGTTAAGTTATATCGACCAGTTAATTAATGAAATAAAAATACCCGTCATTTACGTCACCCATAACATAAATGAAGTTAAGCGTATCGCCAACTATGTATTAATCTTAGAACAAGGTAAATTAAGAGATTTTGGCGAAAAAGATAGCATTTTACAAACTGATTATTTAAAAGAGTGGTTATAAAGTTTTAAAATATTACTGTTCGCTTCTTGCTTAATAAAAGATATACCGTCATGCCAAGCCCCAAGGACCAGACGAGTTACTGGCTGATTGTTAATAAAAAAATGATGAGTTGCCGGTTTATGCGTATGACCATGTACCATTATGTTAGCATTATAATTGCTCATCATGTTTTCAACGGCATCTTGATTAACATCCATAATATTTTCTGACTTGATTTGATTATGTGCACTGCTTTCTTGACGTAGTTTACCTGCTATTTTTAAACGAATACGAAGTGGCAATAATAAAAAAAGGGTTTGTAACCATTTTTTATGCATTACTTTACGGAATTTTTGATATTGTGGATCATCAAGACATAACACATCACCATGCAAAAATACAATATTGCTATCTTGATTAGGTAAACAATTAATCTCTGGCAATATTGTCATATCACAGGCATTAGCATATTTTTTACCTAATAAAAAATCACGATTACCATGTACAAAATATTTTTTTATATGTCGGTTAGAAAGTTCATTTAGCGCATCGGCAATTTTACTATGTAAGATTGAATTGACATCGTCTCCAATCCAATAGTCAAAAAGATCACCTAAAATATAAAGTTCACAGTGATCGGGTAAACTGTCTAAGAAAGATAAAAAACCTGCTGTTATATCAAAATGATCGTGAGCAGGTTCATTATCAGTAAGATGAATATCTGCAATAAAATAACGAGTAGGATTATTCAACCGTTACACTCTTGATAATCACATCTTCAACAGGCACATCGGAATGCATGCCACTTCGACCTGTTTTGACTGCTTTAATTTTATCTACCACATCCATACCATCAACAACCTGCGCAAATACACAATAACCATAACCATTTACATCAGGTGATCGATAATTCAAATAATCATTATCCACTACATTAATAAAAAACTGTGCAGTCGCTGAATGAGGATCAGAGGTGCGAGCCATCGCTAAAGTACCCCGATCATTTTTCAGACCATTATCAGCTTCATTTTTAATAGGTGCTTTGGTTTTTTTCTGTTTCATACCAGGTTCAAAACCACCACCTTGAATCATAAAATTATTAATCACACGATGAAATACAGTGTTGTTGTAAAAACCCTCTTTGCAATATTCAACAAAATTTTTAACCGTTTCTGGCGCTTCATTATCGAAGGTTTTAATTTTAATATCACCTAAAGAAGTGTGAAATATAATCATAAAATGTTCCTTATTTCCATTTTTTTAATGTACATCTACCAATCCAAAATTCATCGAATCTATCAAATCAATGACTAAATTTTTCACATGCTTCAAGGGTGTTACTCATAAGCATAGCGACAGTCATAGGGCCAACACCGCCTGGAACTGGCGTTATCCATCCAGCTCGCTCAACGGCAGTTTCAAACTCTACATCACCAGCAAGCTTACCATTTGGTAATCGATTAATACCAACATCAATCACTATTGCACCTGGTTTTATCCACTCACCTTTTACATAATTAGCTATTCCAACACCGGCAACAACAATATCAGCATTGCTTACATGTTTAGCTAAATCTATAGTACGGCTATGGGTAATAGTCGTTGTACAACCTAATAATAACAGTTCTAATGCCATTGGCCGCCCAACAATACTCGACGCGCCTACAACCGTAGCATTCAGTCCAGATAAATTGACGCCTGTTGATTGTAACATTTTCACGACGCCATAAGGCGTACAAGGACGTAAAATTGGGTCTCTTTGTAGTAAATGTCCGATATTATATGGGTGAAAACCGTCAACATCTTTACTTGGATGGATCCGTTCAAGGACTTTAGTTTTATCGATATTATCAGGTAACGGAAGTTGCACTAAGATACCATGAACATCTTTACGCTCATTGAGCTCGTCAATCAGTGTTAACAAAGCTTCGGTCGTTGATTGAGGAAAATCATAAGCAAATGATGCAAAACCAACTTCATCACATGCTTTTTGTTTATTTTGCACATAAATTTTTGAAGCCGGATCCGAACCAACTTGGATAACAGCAAGTCCAGGAATAGATAATCCTTTAGCGACGCGTTCTTTTACTTTATTTGCAATGTCATTTCTAATTTGCTGAGCTAACTGTTTGCCATCAATTATACGTGCTGTCATAAATCTCTATGTCTTTCATTCTATCGTTTAAGATAGGCTATTTTCGCAAAAGTTTGTATCAATGTCTATTGACTTATTTATCAATGCTCGAGTTCGCTTAATATTTGCTGATATTGATTATTTATATCAGTAATAACTGAACAAATATGGGCATCAAAAGCCTTAAGTTTTGGCTTTTGTGCTTTCCATTCATTTTTTGAAATTTCATTGATTGTGGCATAATTTTGAAAGAAGTTAAAATTGACTAGACTCCCCCCCACAACATTATAAAAAATTCGTTGGCCTATCTCTTCGCCATCTTTTTTCAAATTATTAAAATTTTGATAGTGAAATTCTGTTCTACCATTTTCCGTAATAATCGACTGGTGTAACAATTTTACTAATCTTTTGTATAATTTATTTAATTCACTTTGTAACTTACTATCATTGCCAAGCTTATTTTTAATCGCATTTTCAAAACTAAATTTAACGCTAGACAACATAGTTAAAGCCTGCTGTTCAAGTTGTGGTAGCTGTTGCCTAATATTCTTTTGAAACATTAACGTCTGTTTTTGTTGTTGTGCATTTAGCAAAACGGGGCTTTGATTGAGCTCGACATTCCCATTAGATAAAATAGTTAGATCACTATTTTTATTGAAAATTCGCACATTTTTTTCAGTTATAGTAATATCATAGCTGGGTTTAACAGCGCATTGTTTTTGTTTAGCTACGGCGATAACTGGGAATATTAATAGAATTAACAATAATTTTTTTAACATATATACCCACTATTTAATAAGTTTACTGAATAAAAACTTTACGTTTGATACAGATTGAACACAAACGCATAAACCAGATGCCATTTTATATTAAGCTACTTGAAATATCATTTTTAATAGATAGTTTTCGCAAAATGAAACCGATCAAAACAGACAAATATTAATCTATTTTTATGTTAAAAAATCTCGCCTAAAATCAAAATGACTGTCGACTACATGAATAATTTTTAATTTTGTGGCGTTGATGTTTTATTTAAGTGCAACTTATTTCAGCTAAAGTATAAAATTCACGTTAAACGCAATAACGCTCAAATTGACATATAAATAATCAATCTGATGTTAATTATTAAATTTGGGGTTCTATTTACTTTCAAAATTTATTATCAATAGATATAATCTATTTAATTAACTATGTTTAAGTGCTTTTTTTTCTATCAAAATTCAGTATAGTGAAATAAACTTAAATAAATGATTAGAGGTGAAAAATGTATACTGTAATTTTTGGCCGTCAGGGCTGTCCATATTGTTCAAGAGCTAAAGAATTAGCTGAAAAGTTATCACAAGAACGTGATGATTTTTCTTATCGTTATGTTGATATAAACGAAGAAGGCATTACTAAAGAAGATCTGTCTAAAAGCGTGGGTAAACCTGTCGAAACCGTTCCACAAATTTTCATTGATGAAAAACCAATTGGTGGTTGTACAGATTTTGAAGCTTATGCAAAAGAACATTTGGGACTTTTTAAAGAATAAAAAGTAATCTACTAAAATAAAAGCCACAGTTTGTGGCTTTTATTTTATCGACCGGGAAGCTTTTTCCAAGTGACTTCATTGCGCAAATAGGTCGGTTCAACATCCTCTACTGAGACCCATTCATTGTTTTGCCATTTTTGTTGAGCTAAAACAACCAAATCTTGAGCATGGGGTAATAGTATATCACTTTGCTTGATAGTGTTTATCATATCAGGATAGGTTTGCCAGCCGGTTCCCGCACTGTAGGTATCGCTACTAAGATTTTCTACTTTGTCAAAAACACATTTAGGTGCAATTACGCATTCTGGAATCATAGCTTGCCATTGATTATGCTCATAACGGTATTGCCCTAAATACACCTCACTCATTCTAGCATCAATGGCGGCTAAAACGTGCGTTGCATGATTGGTTCGATAAGCACCTTGAGCTAAAATCATTAACGTTGATACCCCTATCATGGGTTTATCAATGCCTAATGCTAACCCTTGAGCAACACTAATACCAATACGTACACCCGTAAAACTACCTGGTCCTTGTCCAAACGCAATTGCATCAATTTGTGACAAGGAACAGTTAGATTGTTTAAGAATATTATCAATCATCGGTAAAATTTGCTTGGTATGATCGCGGGCCGATATTTTAAAATCGTGCGTAATTTCATTACAATAGAGTAAAGCTACTGAACAAGCTTCTGTTGAGGTATCAATGGCTAAAATAGTACTCATGTTTTTTCCAATTTTTTATTAGTTAACTTTTTTTAATAAAAATTCTTTAACCTTGTTTATATCACGTGTTCTTGGTGATGGTGGTAAGCTGTTAATAAATGTTGCGCCATAGGGTCGCATAACTAAACGATTATCACAGATTATAATTGCACCGCGATCATTATGATGGCGAATTAATCGCCCTACGCCCTGTTTTAAAGTAATCACCGCTTCAGGTAACTGCACTTCGTTGAAGGCATCACCACCTTGCATTTGACAATCTTCCATACGCGCTTTAATTAACGGATCATCAGGTGATGTAAAAGGGAGTTTGTCAATAATAACACAAGACAAAGTATCTCCCCTAACATCAATTCCTTCCCAAAAACTACTTGTTGCAATTAATAATGCATTACCACTGTGGATAAACTGATCTAACAATTTGATTTTACTCGTTTCACCCTGTACTAAAACGGGGAGTTTTGTCAATTCTCGAAACTGTTTAGCTAAAGCATGCATCATTGCATATGAAGTGCATAAAAAGAAGCAACGCCCTTTGTTTGCTTCTATGACTGGCAATAAGATATCAACTAATTTTTCAGCATTTCCTTGTTCATTTGGCGATGGAATATAACGAGGTACACATAAAACCGTTTGATGTATATAATCAAAAGGACTTTCTAAAATAAGTGAATCGGCATCGGTTAAACCTAAACGTTTAGTAAAATAATCTAATTGATTATTGACAGAAAGCGTTGCTGAAGTAAAAATCCAACTGCCTTTACGTTCTGCTAATAGTTCTGTAAATTTATCTGCCACCGATAATGGTGTTAAAGCAAAAACAAAATAGTTATAACTACTTTCATACCAATAACTGAATCCTGTTACATCGGTTTGCTGTAATCGCTTTAATAACATGCTGTATTGACCGACTCTTTCAAAACAGTTATCTAATGTTGAAGAACGTCCAACAGCTAGTTGCAATACTTCATGACAAAAAGTTAACGCATCAATGAGATAAGATAATTCTTTTTTAACGTCTTCTTGATGAAATAAATAACGCAAATTACCTTTTGGCGATTGCTGATTAATTGCTAGACGTAAATCTTGAGTACATTTTTGTAATTTATCTGCACATTGTTGTAGTTGCGACATATCTTTTACTTCAGTGCGATAAGTGAGGTTAATTTCTTTAGCAAGATCAAAAAGTTGACGACTAGTCAATTGTTGGCCAAAATAGTGACAAGCCAGATCCGGCAATTGATGAGCTTCATCAAAAATCATAACATCGGCTTTAGGAATCAATTCGCCAAATCCCGTGTCTTTTACAACAACATCAGCCAAAAAGAGATGATGGTTAACCACCACTACATCAGCATTTAATGCTCGTTTACGGGCTTTAACAACATAACAATCATTATAATGTTCACAATCACTTCCTAAGCAATTATCATTAGTGCTGGTTAATAATGGCCAAATGAGATTGTCTTCAGTTACAGTTGTACATTTGCTAATATCACCATCTTTAGTTTTAATCGACCAATTTTTAACACGGACTAAGTCAACCCTTAACGTTTTATCAAGGTCCCCCGCGGCAGCATATTGATGATATAAACGTTCCAAACAAAGATAATTAGCTCGACCTTTAAGCAATGCTATTTTACCTGTAAAATTTAATGCCTTTTTGATAATTGGCAAATCTTTGCTATATAACTGTTCTTGAAGATTTTTTGATCCAGTAGATAAAATAACTTTTTTATCACTACGAAGAGCGGGAACAAGATAAGCAAATGTTTTACCGGTTCCTGTGCCAGCTTCAACTACAAGAGAGCGTTGTTTTTTTATTGATTCCGAAACTTTATTGGCCATATTGCGCTGCGGCTCTCTTGCCACAAAACCATCTATTGCTTTCGCCAGTAAACCATTCTCGGCAAAATCATCAACCACTTAACATGCACCTACTAATGAATAAGATAAGTTCAACACATAAATAAAATTAAGAAAAATATTTCAGGAATAACGTCAGAATAAAATGATTTCATCATCAAAATTATGATGGATTTATTGTAACTGAATTGAACAACTAACGACTAAAATAAGTTGTATACTATACCAGTAACCACCGAAAAAAGATATATCTAACCATGGTCGGTAATAGATACGCTATTTTAATATAACAAAACATATAACTATTACTCACTCATCGAATAACCATAAAAAAATCAACTTTTAAAACTGTAATCCTGATTTACCGTTAAAACCAATAAAAAAATAGTATATTATTTTTTTAATTTTGTTTTTAAATAAATAAGATAATGTTTAATTCCCGCCAAATATTTTTTTTGCTTGAACATCAACCGAGAGTATGCCCGAATTGATGAGGTCTTTTTATTGTTATAGGGGATTAAAGAGGCATTTTTCCATGGTGATTTTTCTAAATAATAATCAAATAATTTAGATCGATAAGGTTCATGCCAAGGTTTATTTTTAGTAATGTAATGAATTATTACCGTATTGTCTGGCACCATAGCATCTTCATTTCCATTAATTGATAATGCTAATAGATTATTAAATCTATTTTCTAATATCACTCTTCGTTCACCTATAGCAATATTTAATACATCTTGGTCTGGAAATTGGTATTTTTTACCACTATTTAATAATTGTAATGTTTTAGAGGTAATATTTTCCTGACACCATAACGGAATATTAATTAACATAACACCTGAATTAAAATAAGAACCAAAGGCAATATTATATTTAACGCATTGAGACTCTTGCATATAAGCGACATCGGCAACAGCAGCAATAATTGCCGAATCTAAATTAGTTTCATTGATAAATTCCAAAGACTTAAGACAAAGTGTATCACTATCAATATAAAGTAATCTGTCAGTGACATGTTTCAAAATCATAGGGGCAATTAATCGAACACATGCAGAAATTGGAAATTGCTCTGTATTTTTATGATCAACTTGAAAATGATCATTGATAACATATTCAGTTATATTAACGTTATTAGAGTTTATTGAAGCAAATTTTTTTCTATTTTCATCTGAAATACTGTGTGTAAACAAATGAAAATGAAGCTGATATTTTTTATTATTTTCGATAACTGAAATAATATTTACACCAGCAGGTAAGGCATAATTATCATCAAAACATAAAAGAATATGTAATACATCTTCATTGTTAATAAAGTTAGATAATAATTCATTTTTTGTAGTAATAAATTTATCAACATCAATCACAAAATAAACCTTTAGTGTTTTTTAAAAGCTTTATGTTTTAAATACAATAAATAATATTTAAAAGCTGAAAAATATTTATGCTCCTTAGCAAGCATTTTGGCATAACGCCTTGTTGTCGACGGTGCATTCTCATTGGCTAGTAATAGTTTATCATTTGCCCAAGGTGATAATAACAGATACTGTTGATAAAGTGGCGTTAGATACAATCGATACCAAGGTTTATTGCCGGTAACATAATGAATAATAACAGAACGTTGTCCAACTAAATCATCCTCTTTTCCACCAACAGTGAGTGCAGTTATATTATTAAATCGTCGAGGTAAAAATACTGTTTTACCTTTCATTAAAATGTTCAATACATCCTGATCAGCAAACTTATAGACTTTACCGCTATTTATCATAGTAAATGCTTTATCGGTTAAGTTGTTTTCTACCCACATATCTGTATTGATATAAATCATACCCGCATTAAAATATTCGCCATAAGTAATATTACATGCAGTGCTCTGTTTTTCTTGAGTCTTATCTACATCAGGCACCACAGCTGCATATTTATTATTTAAATCTGTATTGATTAATTCATTAAGATTATCAGTGCAAAGCACATCACAATCTAAATATAACACTCGAGAAGTCACTTTGTTCAAAATTTGAGGAACAACAAAGCGCAAACAAGTCGATGCTGACACATGTAAAACCAATGTATCGGGATTAATTGAAAAATCATTCCCAATTTCATAGCAAATTATGGTAACATTATCGTTATTTAGTTGATTAAATCTTAAAATTTTTTCATTAGTTACATTATTAGCAAACAAATGGAATACCAGATTTTTATCCAAATTATTTGAAATAACAGAAGACATCGCTATTCCAGCAGGCATAGCATAGTTATCATCAAAACAAAAAGCAAAGTGCAAAGTGGGTAAAGATTCGAGGGTATTGTTGAATAATGTTGTCATTTTGCTGACAAAAAGATTTTCTTTCATCTTATACTGTTTTTTAGGTTATGGAGAAATAACTAAAAATATTGTAACATACCTTAATATAAACTATGAATATATAATTAATTTTATAATTTAATAACTGAATGAAGTGAACTATATAAAGTAAAATCCAATATGGACAAAGAAATTATCAACATTGCTTATTGTACAGACTCCAACTATATTGAACATGTAGGTGTATCGATTACCTCTATTATTCTTAATAATCTGAATAATAACATTCAGTTTCATGTTTTTTTATATGATGTTTCTCCAGAAGAACAAACAATGCTACAACAAATTTGCCCATCAATAACACTTTATCAGATCCCAAAAAATGAATTAAATAAATATTCAGAAAATCAAAATATGAAAATAAAACATATCAATCAATCAATGTATATACGCTTATCGGTACCAAGATTGTTACAAGGTATAATTGATAAGTTTATTTATTTAGATGCTGATACGTTATGTTTTACCGACATATCTAAAATATTAGATACTAATTTAAACTCTGTAGTTTGTGCCGTCACCCATGACTCTTTAAACAAACAAAACATGTTAAATCAAAATAAAAGGCTTGGGTTAACCACTGAAAACTATTTTAATTCCGGTTTTCTATATATTAATATTGATAACTGGATGAAGTTTGATACTGAAAATAAAAGCAACAAAATATTATTATCTTTTGAACAAGATAATTTAATTTATCCGGATCAAGATGCACTAAACATTGTGTTACAAAATCAAGTTACTTATATAGATCCTAAATGGAATTATTTATTTACTTGGATGAAAGATAATCAAAAAGAGACTTTTTTCTACAATAAAGAATCTTTACCATACATCATTCATTTCACTGGTGCAAGGAAGATCTGGTATCAAGAACACACCGGTCTTGCGCAAAACGTTTATAATTTTTATAAACACTTTACCCCTTGGGCAAATACTCCTCTTAAAAGTTATAAGCATAAAATGCGGATTAATGATTACCGTATTTATGCTAAAAATTCTATAAAAAATAAAAAAATATTTAATGGATTAAAATATTTTTTTATTTATATATCCTTGAAAATAAAAAAACAATCTTAAGTTAATTAAATATATTTGTTTATAGTAGTTATTAATTTGTCAGACTAAATTTTATCGATACTGTTAATATAGAAAACTATTTGTTTACTGTTTTTATTATTTGGAGACCATATATCTTTATTTATTTGAAACTCAAGATTTTGGTGATGTTTTTTTATATATTTTTATCTAAAAATAAATCTTGTTGCAAGTATTTATAGTCCCTGAATTGCCTACTATAAAAAGATTTCAAATTTTCTAAATTGGTTGGCAAAGGTTCCATATAAATTGAAATACATTTAGTCGAAAAAGCCGAAGCTAAATGTACAATAGACGTATCAACGCTGATGACTAAATCCGCGTTTTTTATTAAAGCAATTACATCCGTGATAGAAGGTGATTGAAACTTAACCGCTTCTTTCATAGAGAATTTTTTTAAACGTTCATCTTGGCCAATTATTATAATTTTATATTCAGGATAATTATTAACAAATAAATAACATAATTTAGTAATTTGACTCTCAGATAAACAACGATAAGACGATCCACCATAAGGATTGATCACAACAAATTTACTTTTTGGTTTAACATACTCATTGATAAAACTATCAACCCTTTTTTTCTTTTGAGAATCGATAAATACATCATAATCAAATGAATCAAAATTTATGTTCAGGTAACTAAGATAATACTTTAATTGATTGGTTACATGAGCTTTTGATTCATAGTAAGGTAAAGAAATATTAAATGATTTTATATTACTTTTATTGTAACTAAGCAGATTAGATGTTCTTATAAAACAACAGTATAACAAATTTTTTAAGTCCAACTTTCTATGAAACCTAACATCAATAGCCAAATCAAATTGGTGTTTTCTAACAAGTTTAATCGATCTTAGTAACTCAAGAAAGCTCTTATCATTATATAAAAAAATTTGAGACATATAAGGATTATTATTTACAATCTCTAAACTGTTTTTTTTGAAGATACAAAAACTTCGTAACCAGCTTTTGATAATGAGCGAATAAATGGTGTTGTGACAATCATATCCCTGATACAATCATTTCTCATCACAAGTACTTTTTTAACAAACTGAAGATTAGGTTCATTTTTTCTTTTGATAAATAAAAAAATTGAAAAAGAGAAAAATTTTAACTTAATAAAATATTTTAATTTTTTTTAGATAAAATTACGCTTCCAATTAATCTGCCGAAATTTTTGTTTTAAATTTTTCAAAATCAGTCCTACTATTTAAAGCTTTATTTAACGCTAATTTATCTAATTCTTCTTTTAATTTCTCAATAACAACGCTTGGATCAAGATTTGCTATAGGATCACCCAGCCCTGTACCAAGATTATCTGCTGTGAATATCTGCAAAGCATTGGAGTAATTAGGTCCCCATACAAAGTTATTAACAAATTTATTATCAATTATTCGATTGTTATATATACAAAGCATTTTTTTATTATATATCGATGCAACATGTACAATTGAAGTATCAACAGTGATGACTAATGTTGCAAACTCAATCAAAGCTACAGTTTCAAAAAAAGAGGTTAACGGATTAATAATAATATTTGGGGGAGTATCAATATGTTTTATTTTATTAGGCTCTCCAACTACTACTGTTACACAATTATCATATTGAGATAAACAAGATAAAATAGAATCAATTTGTGTATCTGAAAAGCTTCTTGCTGTATTTGAACCATACGGATTGAAAATAATAATATTTTTATTTGCAGAAATATAAGGCAAAATAAAATTTTTTGCAGAAATAGCACATTCAGTAGGTATATTTATATAATACTTAATTAAATTATCTTCTATATTGAATAATTGTAAAACTTTTTTACTTCGCATGGAAATATGAGAAGTATATTGATCATAAAAAATTGAAGTATCATAAAGTTTATATTTATCTTGATTAAAGCCGATAGTATGAGAAGGATTAATAGCTAAAATAACTTGAGAACGCCTTACGCTATTATGACCTCTATCAACAAGATCAATGACAACATCAATCTTTAGGTTGGTTAATTGTTTTTTAAACTGCTTGATCCCTTTCTTTTTATCATATAATAAAATACCATCCACGGTAATAAATTGATCAAATAAAAACTTGATCCTTTTTTCTACAACTACGTATGTTTTTAGACCTTTTTCACGCAAAGATTTAATTAAGTAAGAACTGACAATTGCATCACCAATCCCTTGATCATTCATTAAAATTGCAACAGAATGGTATTGTTGTGGATTTAAAGCAGTCCTTACCTTTTTTTTTCGATCCAACAACGCTAACTTAATGTGCGATTTTATAGGTTTAATCAATAAGTTGCGCTGTCTATTTAGAAATTTTGCACATACTAGTAATTTTTTTATCATTCCTAATATAACCTATAATAAAAAATTTTAGTTTATAAATTCATCTTAACAGAGTTTGGCACATAAGCATTTTGAATATAAAAACAAGAAAACTCAGATTAAAAAATATTTCAAAGGAAATAAAATATCAATATATTATTTTTAATTGAACTGAATAATATCAGTTCAATTGAATATAACAAATCTAAATTTATTTTCTTGATTGTTTCCACAAATAATTAATATCTAAACCAGAAATAAAATCAGAAATTGCTCTTGGATTGTTCATTAATAAAGGATCTAATTTTAATACCCAACTAATATCTTTAGTTCGTTCTGTTTGTGCTCCAATATCAAAAATTATTGTCGGTATTTTTAATGATAAAGCTATTGATAAAGTGTAAGAAAAAGTCTCTTCCCATATACTTGGTAACAAAATTAAATCTGGAGAAATTTCCCTTAACTTATTTATACACTCATTATCATTTTCATATTTACCTGTAACCGTCACACCATTAGTTTTCATTACATGTTGATCACCAGAATTTGAAAATCCAACTAAATAATAAGATAAATTTAAATTTCTATTTTTAGCATCAATTGCTAACGTTGACAATATTTGAGACCCTTTTTCAACACTAAGAGCTCCAATAGAAGCTATTTTTATCATACCTTTATCTTTTTTCCTTTCTGCAGGTAAAATATCCCCAATAGTATTTAAATGAGGAACAACATCAATATCTAAATTAGGGAAATCTGTTAAAATTATATCCCTCGTACGATATGAAGGTGCTTCAATCTTACAACAGCTATTAAAAAATTGAGTATAAACTTTTTTTCGCTCACAAGCATCTGTAAGATTCATAACATAATCATTTGATATTTTGTTCACGTTAGCCCAGAGATTTCTTTTATCTAGAGAAGGAATTCCTTCATACAAATATTCAGGACTAAGTAACTTATAATCATGTGACATACAAGCATAATCGTGAATAATAAATTTATATTTTAAGCCCGATTGTGAAAAAAACGACAATAATTTCTGATGATGATACCAATCAAGACCAGCAAAACTATTTATATGAACTAAATCAGGCTGGAGAGTCTTAAAAAACAACTTTAAAAAACTCAAATCACAAGCCAATGACAAATTTTTAATATTTGGAAGAATAAACTGACCATATTCGTTAGCATAAATAGAATAACGGTTTTTATCATGAACTTTTAATAAAATACAACAAATATCTTCACTAGAATAGTGTTTTATTACTTGTTCTAGATAAGTATTAATACCGCCATCCCATGCATGAGATAAAATAACGATACATTTTCGATTTCCTATTTTATTTTTTATCCTAGCAATATCTAAATTACGTCTCAAAATAGACATTGGATCAACATTTAAAAAGTGATGAATCAGATTAAGATAATTAGGATGTTTTAATTTTAATGCATTTTCTCCTTTCTTCATATTTTCGGCTTTGATTGCTGAAAAAGATACAGAACCAACATGAAAAACAAATACATCTCCAATAACAATATTTTTGAATCCCGCATGTATAGCTCTCATACAAAAATCATTTTCTTCCCCATATCCAACTTTAAATTGAATATCATCTAGCGCACCAATCTTTTCAATTGCAGTACGTCTCATATAAAAACAAAAACCGACACCAGTTGGTACCTCTATATATACTCCCTTATTTATGTTAGATGCTAACTTATCTAACTCATTAGGTAAGATTTCAAGATTTTCTTTATTATCTTGACATGTAAAAGGATAACTGCATATAGTTGCATTATTAGACATTGGAGTAATTGTTGCAATTGACTCATCCTGATCTGCGTATTGAATCATACGATCAAACCATCCGTCAAAAACAAAAGCATCTGAATTGAGAAGTATTACATCTAAATTATGGGACAAATTAGCAATTGCGAAATTTATTGTTTTAACAAAACCTAAGTTTTTTTTATTAAAATGATAATCAAACAAACCTTTTTCAGATAACTCTTCAAGCTTTTTATTTAATTTTTCATCGGGTCCCGAATCATTAATAACTAACAAGCTATATTGATCACATCCTCTACTTTTTAATGCTTGATAAATAGAACATAGAGTTTCATCAAATCCTTTATAGACAGGAAGTATCACTACACAACGAGTTGTTGATGTAAAAATCGCAGAATCAACTTGATCCCAATCTTGTTCTAGTGGTGCTACGGGTGTAAACCAAAGAGAATGAAATGATTCGACAACATCCTGCTCACTTGGAATCTTATTTTCATTAACTAATGAAATAATATTTTTTTTAATAGGTAATCTTTTAGAGGAAATTCTAACACCAAATAAAGAAATAGTTTTATGTGTCTCATTTCTTTTTATAACTAGTACTTTTTTCAAAAAAGTCTGTTTGTTGGGATAGAACATCCTTTTATATATTGTAATACCTAAGAACTTCACTCTGATCGCTTTTGGAGATTGTATTCGTTTAATCATTTCCTTTAATACCATTTTTGCTTTTTTACTTATCTATTATAACCTAATATAACCTAAAATTTACATTGTTAAAATAAAAATAAATCTATGTTAAGATATGGTAATATGCAATAATTAAAATTTAAATTTTCTTACTAATGTATATTACTCAGTCTATTGATTTTATATAAAATACATCTTGGAATAAACATGAAAATACTAATCACAGGTGGTGCTGGTTTTATTGGTTCTGCAGTTGTACGCCATATAATAAAAGAAACCCAAAATGAAATACTTGTCATTGATAAATTAACTTATGCTGGTAATTTAGAATCATTAAATATGGTTTTTGATAATCCTCGTTTTCATTTTCAACAAATAGATATATGTGACAGGAATTACGTTGAAAAAACTATAAATAATTTTGAACCTAACATAATTATGCATTTAGCAGCAGAAAGCCATGTTGATCGTTCAATTGATAACCCAGATTCATTCATTAAAACGAATATAATTGGTACTTATACTATTCTAGAAGCATCTTTAAACTATTGGAAAAATCTAGATAAAATTAAAAAACAACACTTTCGTTTTCATCATATTTCAACCGATGAAGTATATGGAGATTTACAGGGAACGGACGGTTTATTTACTGAAAATACGCCCTATTCACCAAGTAGCCCCTATTCTGCATCTAAAGCCTCTAGCGATCATTTAGTGCGAGCATGGTACAGAACCTTTGGTCTTCCCGTTGTTATAACAAATTGTTCTAATAATTATGGTCCTTATCATTTCCCTGAAAAATTAATTCCACTCATGATACTAAATGCTCTTGAAGGAAAACTTTTGCCTGTTTATGGAAATGGTACACAAATAAGAGACTGGCTTTATGTAGAGGATCATGCTAGAGCTCTATACCTTGTAGCGACTCAAGCAAAAATTGGCGAAACATATAATATTGGCGGGCATAATGAGAAAAAAAATATTGACGTAATAAATATTATTTGTAAATTGCTTGAGGAATTAGCCCCCAATAAACCTAAAGGTGTTAAATCTTATAAAGATCTTATTTCTTACGTTCCTGATAGACCAGGACATGATCAACGTTATGCTATTGATGCATCAAAAATATATAAAGATTTAGGATGGAAACCTATTGAAACTTTTGAAAGCGGTATGAGAAAAACTGTAAACTGGTATCTTGATAATTCTCAGTGGTGCCAAAATATTAAAAATGGTTCTTATATAAGAACTCGCCAAGGTTTAATAGCTTAAAGGAATTAATTATGAAAGGTATAATACTTGCTGGTGGTTCTGGAACTCGTTTGTATCCAATAACACGAGGGATATCAAAACAATTATTACCCATATATGACAAACCAATGATTTATTATCCGCTATCTACACTTATGTTAGCGGGTATCAAAGATATATTAATTATTACAACCCCCGAAGATTTACCAAGTTTTCAAAGATTGTTAGGAAATGGTTCACGATTTGGGATTAAACTAAGTTACGCGGAACAACCAAAACCAGAAGGTTTAGCTCAAGCTTTTTTAATAGGTGAATCTTTTATTAAGCGAAAGCGCTGCGCATTGATTTTAGGTGATAACTTGTTTTTTGGTGAAAGTTTTGGTAAAAAATTAGAAAAAGCAATATGTAAGAAACAAGGAGCAACAGTTTTTGGTTATCAAGTAGTAGATCCTGAGCGATTTGGTGTTGTAGATTTTGATGAAAACTTCAAAGTATTATCTATTGAAGAAAAACCGTTAAAACCAAAATCAAATTGGGCTGTTACTGGACTTTATTTTTATGATGAAAATGTTGTTGATATGGCAAGAAAAGTTAAGCCATCAGAAAGAGGTGAATTAGAAATAACGACACTCAACCAAATGTATTTAAACGAAGGACTTTTAAATGTTGAGATCTTGGGAAGAGGTTTTGCGTGGTTAGATACAGGCACCTACGACAGTTTACTTGAAGCATCATCATTTGTGCAAATCATAGAGAAAAGGCAAGGACTAAAAGTAGCTTGTTTAGAAGAGATTGCTTATCGTAAGGGTTGGTTAAGTACGGATGAGTTAAAGAATGAAGCAGCTAATTTAAATAAAACATCTTATGGAAAATATTTAGATAAACTAATATAGTAGGTAAAAAAATGGAAGTGATTGACACAAGTATTTCTGATGTAAAAATTATTAAACCGAAAATATTTGGTGATGAAAGAGGTTTTTTCTTAGAGACATTCGAGCAAAAGCGTTACCAAGAAAGATTAGGTGAAGAATTAGTATTTGTACAAGATAATCACTCACGATCTCAAAAAGGAGTACTACGAGGACTTCATTTTCAAAATAAAAATCCTCAAGGAAAATTAGTCAGAGTAGTTAGAGGTGAAGTTTATGATGTCGCTGTAGATATTCGAAAAGAATCAATAACATATGGTAAGTGGTTTGGAACAATATTATCTGAAGAAAATAAAAAACAATTATGGATTCCACCAGGTCTAGCTCATGGTTTTGTTGTTTTATCCGATATCGCAGATTTCGAATATAAATGTACAAACTATTATGACCCGAAATCCGAAGAATGCTTATTGTGGAATGACCCAACAATTAATATTGAATGGCCAATATCAAACCCAATATTATCAAATAAAGACAAGTTAGGTAAAATGTTGACGGAGTTATAATAAAAATTTATGAAAGTATTGTTAACTGGCGCTAATGGTCAATTAGGTCATTGTTTTAGAGACATTTTTCCAGTTGATTGGCAATTAATTTCAACTGACAAAGAACAATTAAATATTACAGATAGTTTAGCTGTAGATGCTTTTATTTTTAAAAATAATCCTGATGCAATAGTGAATGCAGCAGCATATACTGCAGTGGATAACGCAGAAGATGATTATGAATTAGCTAATAAAATCAATGTGTTAGGACCAAAAAATCTAGCCATATCAGCCAAAAAATATAATGCTAAACTTATCCATATTTCAACTGATTATGTTTTTGATGGCACAAAAAAATCACCTTATTTAGAAACAGATTCTACAAACCCTATTAATGTATATGGTAGAACAAAACGCGATGGAGAGTCTATAGTATTGCAATATGATAGTTCCTCTATAGTAATCAGAACATCATGGGTCTTTAGTGAATATGGAAAAAACTTTGTTAAGACAATGTTACAACTTTCTGGTAAAAAAGAAGAATTATCAATTGTTGAGGATCAAATTGGTAATCCTACCTATGCAGGTGATATTGCTAAAATGATAATTACTGTACTGACCGAAAATATTAATGGTGGAATTTATCATTATTGTGGAAACAATTCTACTTCGTGGTATTTATTTGCGAACCAAATTTTTAAATCTGCCTTTAAGTTAGGAAAAATAAATCGTATTCCAAGAATTTACCCTACTAATACTGAATCTTTTCCTACTAAAGCAAAAAGACCTCTATATTCGGTATTAGATATGAAAAAATTAAAAGAATACAATTTAACAGCTTCTAATTGGAAGAAACAATTAGATTTTTGCATTTCAAAAATTGACCTTAATTAAAAGTTTGAGCTAATTTATGACTATTTTTTTTGCTGAATGGAATGCTGAATATGAAAAATATATGATCAATACATGGCAACAAAACACTGATGTTGTCCTCAACAATAAATTAATGAAACATTTTAGAGACATAAATTTAACATTATATAAAAGGCATATCCCTCGAAAATGGTTTATTAAACTGAGCAAATATATAAAATTAAGGAAATTAAAAAATGAAGATATTTTAGTTTGTAATGGTTTTAGTATTTGTGGTTTTATTGATTTAGTAAAAACGGTCCAATGTCATCGAGTTCTAATAATTCGTGATACTATAGATGTGCTGAACAATGCAATGAAAGTTAAAAAAAAATGGATGCTTCGAAATGAAGATTACATAGAAAAGATAATTCCTTATTTTGATAGAATTTATAGCTTTGATTTTGATGATTGTAAAAAATATAATTTTGTATATTTAAATCAATTTTTGCCTTTTTCATTTGCGGAGATGAAGAGATTAAGAGATTCGATAAGTGCTAATAAACATAATAAAAAGATTTGTTATTTTATTGGTGAATATTGGGATAATAGAGCTAAAATTATTGATTCAATAGCTCCCCTGCTCAACAAAAATAATTGCTTTACTGATTTTAATTTAATTAACTATAATTGTGAAGAAAAGCCTAATCTCAGTCAAAATTTACAATACTATAACATCTGTCATAAAATTAGCTATTTTGAGAATATTGAAAAAGCAAAACATTCAGATATCATTTTGGAAATTACTCAAAAAGGACAAACGGGAATAACTTTACGTGCTATTGAAGCTATTTTACTTAATAAAAAACTAATAACAAATAATAAATCTATAAAAAATTATGATTTTTATTCAAAGGATCAAGTTTTTATCTTAGATGATAATGAAAATCTCAATAATTTCCTAAAGTCTGATTTTAAGCCAGTACCAATAAACAATTTATATAAATATAGTTCTGATGCGATGTTAGAAACAATTAAAAATACTTTCATAAGTAATATATAATTTGCATCTACTCAATGTATTTTCAATTTTTTAAAATAATACTTCAAATAACAGATTATCCCTGCAATTATCTTTTTTTGGTGGAACTCATGCTTAGCACAATACCTCATTTGTGTAGAAGAACTAGCTGATAATAATGGTTCCTTATCCCATGGAGAGTGGGCTTTTACATTTAGAAAGTAGGATGAACAATTGTAATTTTTAGCCCATTTATGCCATGGTTTCGTTGGTCCAATATAGTGAATGAATATAGTATCCTCAGTGATAGGGTTATATTGTGCCGCATTTAAATGATATTTTAGTTCATAATTAATATTTACTTGTTGATTATATTTTCTATCTAAATAACTAACTTTTTCTAGCAATAAAAGATTTAACACATCTTGGTCTAAGTGAGTTAGTTTTTTTGATATTTCAGTATCATTTAATAATAATAATGCTTTATCATTAATATTGTATTCTTGCCAATTATTTAAGTTTATAAATAAAAATCCTGCATTGAAATAACCTGATACTAGCTTATTTTGATTGAGTCTTTGAGCGCATTTAGTCCACCAAATAGAATCCTTTTCAGCAACAACATAAGCAATAATTGATTCTAAATTCAAATGAAACAAATCATGTAAAGA
Organism: Gilliamella sp. B3783; assembly: GCF_026536125.1. NCBI lineage: Bacteria > Pseudomonadati > Pseudomonadota > Gammaproteobacteria > Orbales > Orbaceae > Gilliamella > Gilliamella sp. B3783. Next base: position 115,825 of record NZ_JAFNOU010000003.1, on the reverse strand, counting down.
ACCTTTGCATATAATATCAGCATCAAGATACAAAATCTTGTCAATTTTAGCATAGAAAAAATCTGCTATAATAAATCTGAAATAAGTTGCTATTGTCCAATTTTTGGTTGTTGGAAGGTTGATTAAGGTACTATCATCTACTAAATAAATAGTTACATTAGTATTGTATGTGGTTACAAGTTCCTTCAATTTTTTTTGAAACTTATCATCCAAGTGATTAGTAAAAATATGAAATGAAAATGAAGATGCTGAATTCGCTAGCAAAATAGAAGTAATAGAAATAACACACCCTAAGGTAAAATTATTGTCAATACCATATGCAATATTCAAATTATCTTCTTTGATGTGATTTAAACTACCTATAATAATTTTTTCTTTTATGATGGTATTTTCATTAAAATACATTGTCAATTTTCCATAGTTTTATCAATGGTAAAAACAAATTAATATTGATTTTTTTATAAAAAAATTCAATTAATAGATAATTAATCAATCAAAATTAACTAATATTTATTTATTATATAAAAATATTCTTTCTATAAAAACAAAAATACAATATTTTTTCATATCTGTTACTAATATAGTATAATGCTCTATACAACTAATTAAGTAATTTTATCATGTCAACTAAATATAATTCATTAAATACCATTAAGCAATTATGGCCATTTATAAGCCCATATAAAAAAGCATTGATTTTTGCAGTTATTGCTCTTTTATTAAATGCTGCAACTGATGCAACAATGATATCGTTAACAAAACCTCTTTTAGATAATGGTTTAATGGATAAAAATTATGAATTATTAATTGTTATTGCTGTTGCTATTATTGGTCTAATTGCACTGCGTGGAATATCCAATTACACTTCAACATATTGTCTTTCATGGCTTTCAGGGAAAGTAGTAGCTAAATTTAGACAATTAATTTTTGATCATTTAATTAAAACTCCTATAAGTTTTCATTCTAAAAATGCTATTGGTGAACTAGTTACCGTAATTACGTTTAATACACAATTATTATCAAAAGCTTCATCTGACGCCCTAATTATCTTAGTACGAGAAATAACTTATGCTATTGGATTATGTGTAGTGATGTTTTATGGTAACTGGAAACTTGCTTTAGTATTAATTGTCATAGTACCTTTTGTGATTTTTGTAGCACAATATATAGCAAAAAAATTTCGATATGCACTTGTTTCAATGCAAAAAGGTGTTGGTAGCATTACAACAGCTACAGATGAAATGTTAAAAGGTCATAAAGAAATCTTAATTTTAAATGCTCAAAATTATGAAAAAAATAATTTTTATGCAATTAATACCCTGTTCAGAAAAGGTATTTTAAAAATAGTATTAGTCTCTGGATTATCTACTCCTATTATACAACTTATTGCCACACTAGCATTAGGCTTCATTTTATATCTTGTAGCTACACAAACGTTAGATATTACGCCAGGTTCATTTACAGTTGTTTTTTCAGCAATGGTTGCAGTAATGAGGCCATTAAGAGAATTAACTAGTGTTCATCTTGAATTGCAAAAAGGTGCCGTTGCATGTGAATCATTATTTAAATTATTAAGTACTCCAATAGAAGAAGATCAAGGAAAAATTGAAGCCAAGCAAATTGAAGGTTATATCGAATTTCGCCACGTAACTTTTAGTTATCCAACAATAACTACACCATCATTAGTTGATATCTGTTTTAAAATAAAAAAAGGAGAAAAAATTGCTTTAGTGGGGCGTTCAGGTGCTGGAAAATCAACAATTGCGAATTTATTACCTCGATTTTATGATATTAACACAGGTGAAATATTGATTGACTCTATAAACATAAAAAATTACACACTAGATTCATTACGTAGACAAATTGGGTATGTCTCTCAACAAGTTCATTTATTTAATACGAGTATCGCTGACAATATAGCTTATGGAGCAAAAAATCAATATAGCAGAGAAGATATTATTAATGCGGCAAAATTATCAAATGCAATGGAGTTTATTGAGAAACTAGAAAAAGGTTTAGATACAGAAGTAGGAGATAATGGTATTCTATTATCTGGAGGACAGCGGCAACGCATTGCAATAGCTAGGGTTTTGCTTCGCAATAATCCAATTTTAATTTTTGATGAAGCAACATCAGCTTTAGATAATGAATCCGAACGTCTTGTTCAAGAAGCAATTGAACATTTGCAGAAAAATCGTACATCAATCATTATTGCACATCGCTTATCAACAATTGAACATGCAGATCGTATTTTAGTAATTGATAATGGTAAAATAGTGGAACAAGGAACGCACCAAATCTTATTAGCCCAAAAAGGGATATACGCCCATATGTATCAACTTCAATTTAACTCTCAATAACCATATAATTATGAAGAAAAAAAACATTCAATCAGATAGCAATAACATTGATCAAGATTCATCAACTTGGAGTACTTTTTCCCAGTTATTACCATATATAGCTAAACATAAATTTATTCTTTTTTTATCTATCATACTACTTATAATTAGTGCTTTTGCGGATACATCACTTATTGCATTATTACAACCATTACTAGATAGAGGATTTGTTGAAAATGATCAACATTTTTTATTAATGGCTCCATTTTATATTTTTGGTTTAGTTTTATTACGCGGCGCTACAAACTATAGCTACTCTTTCTTTCTGTCTATAGTTTCAACTAAAATTGTTTTAAACATTAGACAACAACTTTTCAACCATTTTGTTGATGCACCCGTTAGTTATTATGATCAAAATTCTACAGGAAGATTGTTATCTCGAATTACTTATGACACAGAGCAAATTGCGTCATCATCGTCAGATGCTTTAATAACAATTGTGCGCGAATCAGCATTAATATGCGGTTTATTTTATACAATGTTCTATAACAGCTGGCAGTTATCACTATCACTTATTATTGTTACTCCAATAGTTATTGGTTTAATTACATTTGTATCAATAAAATTTCGCAAACTATCAAAAAACATACAGAATTCTATGGGTAATGTTACAATGTCCGTGGAACAAATGTTGAAAGGATATCGTGAAATTATTCTTTTTAGCGCACAAGATGAAGAATCAAAAAATTTTGATAAAGTTAATAATAAATTCAGAAGAGATACTATGAGACTTGTATCCGTATCTGCTTTATCTACCCCTATTATTCAACTAGTTATCTCATTTGCTATTGCATTCGTTTTATTGATGGCAAGTAATCCCGGTTTGAATATAACTCCCGGACAATTTACTGTGGTTTTCTCATCACTTGTAGCTCTAATGCAGCCTATAAAAAGTTTGACTAGTGTCAATGCTGATTTTCAAAAAGGTATGGCTGCTTGCCAAACTCTATTCGCTATTTTTAAACAACCAATTGAAGTAAATAATGGCAATATTAATATTGATAGAGTAAAAGGTGACATCGAATTCAAGCACGTTAGTTTTACATATGAGACTAAACAAAAAGCCGCTTTATGTGATATTTGTTTTTCGGTAAAAGCAGGAGAAACAATAGCATTAGTGGGGCGCTCCGGTTCAGGGAAAACAACTATAAGTAATTTAATTCCACGATTTTATGATATAACACAAGGTGAAATATTAATTGACAATCATAATATTAAAGATTTTACTTTACACTGCTTACGTAATCAAATAGGCTTAGTATCTCAAAACGTACATTTGTTCAACGATACTATAGCTAGCAATATAGCTTATGGGAATATTGAAAACTACTCTCAGAAACAAATAGAAGAAGCGGCCAAAAAAGCTAGTGCATATGATTTCATAATTAATCTTGAAAAAGGATTCGAAACAATAGTCGGTGAAAATGGGATACTATTATCTGGTGGACAACGACAACGAATAGCAATAGCTAGAGCCTTATTAAGAGATACACCAATTCTTATACTAGATGAAGCGACGTCTGCATTGGACACAGAATCAGAAAAATTAATACAAAAAGCTTTGGAAGATATTCAAAAAGGCAGGACTTCCCTCGTTATTGCTCACCGTTTAACTACTATCGAAAAAGCAGATAAAATTTTAGTTATTGAAGACGGAAAAATTATTGAACAAGGTAATCATAAAACATTACTCAAAGAAAACAAAGTATATGCATCATTATATTATGGAAAAATATCTCATTAAAAAAATGATTTTTTGATAACAAACTGAGTGAGCTAAAAAAACATGGTAATTATTTTCACATCCCCCTAACCGGCAAAACCATAAACAATCTACTGGTAAAATACAGTATTTTTTGGCAAATATATTGAAAGACATGTTTACTTAACGATTGGAGCTAAAAATCCACTTTTTTGTTATATAAACTTTTTATCTTTCTTGCCAATCTCTTAACAAAAGTATTTTTATACTTTAAATATTTGTTTTGTAACTTATCATATGAAAAAGATAATTGATTAAAATCATTAAGAAGTTGGTCTTTATTTAATAATAAAAGATTATAGTTTTCTAAAAGTTTTATTTTTTCTGAAACTAAATCAGCATTCAGTTCTGTCAAAGTGTTATTGTTAAATAATAATTCATTGTATTTTGATGAAGTTATATTATTTTCAGATATGAGATAATTATTATGTTCAATTAGATTATTAATTTTAATAGATAAATCATTAAATCTGGCTTGAAAGTCTTTATGTTCGCTCAATAAATTATTATATCCATTATAATACTGTTTAATTGATTTAACTATTTGTGACTCACACATTATCTTTTGTTTATCTTCTGAACTAAGAGGCTTGAATATACGCTCTTGTTTTGATGCTTTTATAATATTATTTATATAAAAATCTAAACAATACTTTTTTGAAGTTTGGTTCTTAATGTTATGCACATCTTTTTCTGCCTTAGAAAAACCAGAAATAATTTCATTAACAATTTCTTGTGCTGAAATTACCCTTCTACAGCACCGTCCAGAATAATTAAACGTTTCGGCTTTACTATAATTATCTATAGAAAGCCACCCGATTCCACCAAAATGATCATAACAATAGACAGGTGTTGCTCCAGCAATTGCATATTGTACTGTTTTTCCAATTGTAACAACAGCATCAACATTTTGAATTAGCTCTGGTGTTACACGTTTAATATCACCTCTAGCACCAATATGAATTACATCTATTTCATATTCATTTTTTAATATTTCCATTGCATCTAAAATTTCTTGAGGTGGATGATTACTGACAAGTAATATTTTTTGTAGAGTAAATTGAGCTTTGAATTTATCTTTAAAAAATTCAGATGGGGCTGCATTAAATAAGATCTCACTAATATCTCTAGGTAAACCTAAATGACATAATTGATTGAACGTTTCTATGCTATTAGCAAATATCTTATCTGCAAATAGTCCTTCTGCATATAGACCAAGGCTTTCCATGTATTCATAAGGAGATAAATGAGTAAAAATAAAATAAGTATTAGTATTAAAATTATTTATATACTCATTGACAAGAATTGGAAGAACCTGATGTTGAGACCAAACAATATCATAATTAAAAGGATCAGGTAATTCATCAGTAGTTAATAAATTAATACCGGCTTCTTTTACTGTTTCGAGAACCGGATTACCTATATAGTTTGAAACAATATCAACGATATAGTTATTTTTTTTAAAACACTCAGCAACTTCTAACGCAACGATTTCTGAACCGCCAAAATTTGCCATATGGTTAGTACATATTAATACGCTTGACATATAGAAAACATACTCCAAATGTGATAATACAATACAAATTGTATCATGTTAGAAACACAAAATAAAAAGCCGATCACAGAGAATGCAATTATTAATAGTATTTTATTCATTATATATAATAATACATAAAAAGAACTTAATTAGGTAATTTCAAAAATTATTTCATCAATGATTATATTTCAATATGTTGGTATAGTTGAGACCTTACTATAAAAAACAAATCTATAATTTCTAGAATAACTACCGCCCTATCCCATAATCCCTAAGCTTATTGGCAATCGCAGTATGTGATACGCCTAATCGTTTGGCCAATTTTCTTGAGCTTGGATATTGATCATACAATTTTAATAAGATCTCTTTTTCAAATTGTTTGGTTATTTCATCGAGTGTCTTATTCTCGATATTATCGAAATTAGACAATTTTGATGAAGTTTGCATTGGTAGTTCAATATCTTTTATTGTTAATTTAGAGCACGCTAATTGAGACAATGCAGAATATAAGATATTTTTGAGTTGCCGAACATTTCCCGGCCATGAGTAACTTGATAAATAATCAAAAACTTCATTATCAATCTCAGGAGGATTAATTCCTTGCTTGTCTGCAAATTCATTGACAAAAATCTTGGTTAAAGGAGCGATATCTTCTTTACGCTCTTGCAATGAAGGTAGGTGCAATGAAAGGACATTGAGCCGGTAATACAAATCTTTTCTAAATTTACCTTGCTCAACTAAATCGGCTAAATCTACTTTTGTTGCACAAATAATACGGACATCAACATAAACTTCATTATCATCACCTACACGACGAAAATAGCCATCATTGATAAAACGTAGTAATTTAGTTTGCATTTGAAATGACATTTCATCTATGCCATCAAGCAAAACTGAGCCACCATTCGCTTGCTCAAAAAAACCTTTTTTACTTTCAATTGCGCCTGGATAAGCTCCGGCTGCATGACCATACAATTCACTTTCAACCACTTCATCGGGCATCGCCGCACAGTTTAATGCAAGAAAAGTTTGATCACCTCGTGCACTATACTGGTGACAAGCGTTGGCAAGCAGGTCCTTTCCGGTACCCGTTTCACCAGAAATGAGAAGCGGTTCTCTTTGCATTGAAAAAGCTTTTGCTTGTTTAATAAGTTTTTGCATTACAACACTTTGAGTGGCAAAAATAGCAAACGCATGATGATTAACTACTTTGATTTTTGACAAGTGTTTTTTTAAGTATTCAATAGACTGAACAATAAAGACGATTTTTGATGATTCCACGACTTTTTGTAATAAAAAGTACTGAGAATTTAAAACAATAATTAAGTCGTCTTGTTGTTCTAATTCATCGAGATGTTTAAGATTAAAAATAATCTGATAATCAAATGGTTGATTTAATATTAACGACGTTGAACCAAATAGCTCTATTGCCTTGTCATTATATGCAATGAGTTGCTGGTTATGATTAATTTCAATGATGGCGGCTTGCATAATCTGCCCACTTCTCGTTTAGTCTCATTAAATTTACATGACGACGTTGCCAATCATGGCTTGTCTTCAAATCTTTATCAGTAATTTTGCTGTCAGCCAGTAACAGTTTGGCTTTACTTGTAGTTAAAGGCTGTGTTTTATTTAAAACGTCTAATTGCTCTAAAATAGACAATGTTCCTTGACGATTATTACAGGCTAAAAGTAAATCACAACCGGCCAATAATGCTGCTTGAGCACGCTGCGCATGGTTACCCAAGATGGACGCTCCTTCCATCGATAAATCATCAGAAAAAATCACACCATTAAAATGCAGTTGCTGGCGAAGGACTGTTTTGAGCCAATAAGGAGAACCACTGGCAGGTTTATCATCAAAAGCTGGATAAATTACATGTGCTGGCATAATTGCATCAAGTTTGTTATCGGCAATAAGTTTGGCAAAAATCTGCATATCTTGCTCTATTGATGATTTGTCACGGTGATCAATTGGTGTTTCTTTGTGTGAATCAGCAATCACATGACCATGCCCCGGAAAGTGCTTGCCAGTTGTTTTCATACCAGCACTGTGCATTCCATCAATCATTGCAGAAGCAATTTGATAAGCGATATTGACATCTTCATGAAATGAGCGTGTTCCAATTGCTAAGCAATCATGACCTAAATCTAATACTGGTGCATAGCTAAGGTCGATATCGAAAGCCATAAGCTCTGTAGCAAGCATCCAACCGGCATCAAATGCCAAGGATTTAGCTTGAGGTAACGCATTTAGAGCGGCAAAAGATTGCGCAGGAGGAATAATAGTAAAGCCCTGTTTAAAACGTTGAACTCGCCCACCTTCATGATCAACAGATATTAATAAACGCTCTGATGAGACAGCTCGAATCTGATTAATTAAATCACTCAATTGTGCTGGATCTTGATAATTACGGCCAAATAAGATCACTCCAGCAACTAATGGATTTTGCAGAAGTTTTTTATCATCTTCACTTAATGATATACCTTCAACATCAATTAACAACGGCCCCATTATTTAGTTTCCTCTTGGGTTGAAGAAACCGATGATGACGAATTGTGTTGTTGAGGGAAATCTTTTGATGTTACGCGAGTTAAGATTTCACCAGTTTGCGTTGACAGTAACTCCATAGAAAGATTAGCATCATTGTTGTCTGTCGGCAGTTTATTAATCGTTGTAAATAACACATAACCCGCATTGATAGATTTCGCTAAGCCTATCATTTTACTACGTGAAACCAGTTTATCATCAGCAGAAATACCCAACGCTTGTTTTGCTTGGATGATAGATTGCTTATCAGCAATAACAAAAAGATTTTGTTTATTCATTAAGCTGTGCAATGTTTCATCAATCTGATTTTTTGCTAAATAATCACCACTACGATTCTGAATATCACTAATCAGCAAAACTTTATTACCATCAATTGAAGATGAGGATTGCAATATTTTATGCACAAACGGTGACAATATACTATTCCAATCAGTTGATTTCACAATTGATGGAGGCGTCTCAATCACATCAGTATTATTTACTTGCGAGTCTTCAACCGGTGGTTTTATTTCAATAGGTTTAGTTTGACTAAAAATCTGACAACCAGCTAAGATAAAACTTAATGCACCAATAATGACAACATGCTTGATCTGTTTCATATAATAATTAACCTATTAAATGACCTAAATTCTTACCACCAAGTAAATGCATATGAATATGAAACACTTCTTGACCGCCGTCTTTATTACAATTCATAATTAAGCGGTAACCACTTTCATCTATGCCTTCTTGTTTTGCTATTTTAGCAGCGACAGTCATCATATGACCTAATACTAATTCGTCTTGTTCGGTAATATCGTTAATCGTTGGGATCAATTTATTAGGTATAATTAAAATATGGGTGGGTGCTTGAGGAGAAATGTCTCGAAATGCAGTGACTTTTTCATCTTGAAAAACAATATCTGCTGGAATTTCATGCCGAATAATTTTACTAAAAATGGTTTCCTCAGCCATCGTGTTTCTCCTTTTCATTTATCAATATTTATGATTTCATAACTTCATTATTGCAAGCATAGCATATTTTGAAGAGAAAAATGTATACAAATCGTTACATTTTACAGGTGTAATATCAAATTTGCCATGACACTTAAAATTATCCGTACTTTGCAAGTAAAAAATCTAATGCAACCATTTGTCAATTATATTGTGTTGATATATAATGCCCCGTCGATTTCAACCGCCTATTTTTCATGTTCCTTGCTTTCAATGGGTTGCGGTTGCCCCGACAGAAAGCTGATTAATCCGTAGGGAGCGATAATGCGTCATTACGAAATTGTATTTATGGTTCACCCAGATCAAAGTGAACAAGTACCTGGTATGATTGAACGTTATACTGGTACATTAACCACTGATGGTGGAAAAATCCATCGTTTAGAAGATTGGGGTCGTCGCCAATTAGCCTATCCTATCGAAAAACTGCATAAAGCACACTATGTGTTAATGAATGTAGAAGCTACTCAAGAAGCAGTAAATGAACTTGAAGATAACTTCCGTTTTAATGATGCAGTAATTCGCAGTTTAATTATGCGTACAAAACACGCTGTAACTGAAACTTCACCTATGTTAAAAGCTAAAGACGAGCGTCGTAACGCTGAAGAAGATTTTAGCGATGTAAACATGGATGATGATTCCGAAGAATAATCGTTTAGAGTTATCGGGTATTGTTACTAAAACACCGATACGAAGAATGAGTCCGAGTGGGATTTCGCACTGTCAGTTTTATTTAGAACACGTTTCTGAACAAATCGAAGCAGAACTCCCAAGACAAGCATGGTGTACAATACCAGTTATCGTCAGCGGGCAACAAGAGTTAAGTTACAGTATTAAAAAAGGCAGCAAAGTATTAGTAAGTGGCTTTATCAGCACACATACTAAACGAGATAAAACCAGTCAAATAGTTTTACATGCTGACCAAATTAAACTATTAGGAGAATAGCCAAATGGCACGTTATTTCCGTCGTCGCAAATTCTGCCGTTTTACTGCAGAAGGCGTTAAAGAAATTGATTATAAAGATGTTTCTTTATTAAAAAGCTATATCACAGAAAGTGGTAAAATTGTACCAAGCCGTATTACTGGTACTAGCGCAAAATATCAACGTCAATTAGCTCGCGCTATTAAACGCGCTCGTTACTTGGCATTATTACCATATACTGACAACCATCAGTAATTAGCAACAGAGGAACATATAATGCAAATTATTCTACTCGATAAAGTTGCTAATTTAGGCAGCTTAGGTGATCAAGTTAATGTTAAAGCAGGTTATGCACGTAACTTTTTGATTCCACAAGGTAAAGCCGTACCTGCAACTAAAAAGAATATTGAATTCTTTGAAGCACGTCGTGCTGAATTAGAAGCTAAACTTGCTGAAACATTAAAAGCCGCAGAACAACGCGTTGCTGAAATCAATGCTCTAGGTAAAGTTACTATCCAATCTAAAGCAGGTGATGAAGGTAGATTGTTCGGTTCAATTGGTACTCGTGATATCGCTGATGCAGTTAAAGCTCGTGGTATTAATGTATCAAAAAGCGAAGTTCGCTTACCAAATGGTGTATTGCGTACCACTGGTGAACACGAAGTATTCTTCCAAGTTCATAGTGAAGCTTTTGCTAAACTTATTGTTGATATTATTCCTGAATAATCATTCTACAATGATAAAAACCCGTCAATTATGTACGGGTTTTTTTATTTTCTCGATTACCATTACAAAGCAAATTTAACTAAATAGCAATTTATTACATTAAATCAACTATTTTAGTTAATGACGAGGGATGTTCCTCTTCCACGACTATCTGAAACAGCCTCTGGTTGTTTATCAGTTACCTTAATCGCTTGAATATCACCATTAAAATCCTGTTGCTCAAAACGATAGCCCATTTGTTCTAGTTTGTGTTTAAAATCCTCAGGGACTTTCTTTTGATAAGGTTCGGTAAAAATCACATTTTTAGGTAATAATTGATGATGATAACGTGGTGCATCCATAGCGGCTTTCAATGACATGTGATTATCAAATACATTTGTTATCACTTGGAAGATTGAAGTAAAAATCCTTGAACCACCAGGCGTACCAATGACCATAACCACATCATTATTTTTAATCAATATACTTGGCGTCATCGACGATAAGGGTCGTTTGTTAGGTTCAATAGCGTTAGCATCTTTACCCACTACACCAAATTGGTTGGCAACACCTGGCTTACTGCTAAAATCATCCATTTCATTATTTAAAATAATGCCTGTGCCTTCAATCACAACCGTTGATCCAAACCAGCCATTAAGCGTATAAGTATTAGAAGCCGCATTACCCCATTTATCTACCACTGAAAAATGCGTTGTTTGCAGTTTTTCAGGTTCACTAGTTAAACCAGGTTTAACTTGTTCGGTGATAGAAATTGCTGTTGGATTCACTTGTTTAGCTCTTTCTGCCACATATTTAGCATCAATCAATTTCGCAACGGGCACAGTAACAAAATCGGGATCACCCATATATTCAGCGCGATCGGCAAATACTCGCTTTTCTATTTCAGCTAATAAATGGATATATTGTGGAGAATTAACGGAAACATTTTCAAAATCATTTGCTAAATCTTGTTTCATTAAAAGTAATTGAATTAAGCCCACACCACCTGAACTTGGTGGAGGCGCTGTCACAATCTGCATATCATGCCAATTTGCAACAAGTGGATCTCGCCATTTAGCTTGATAATTAGCTAAATCACTTTCACTAATTAAGCCATCATTTTGTATCATTTGCTGTGCAATTAATTTTGCCGTTTTTCCTTTATAAAAGCCATCACTTCCCTGCTCAGCAATACTTTCAAGTACTTTGCCAAGTTCAGGTTGTTTGAACACTTTACCTTCTTGCATTGAACCAAAGTATTGTTTAAAGTGACCATTAGTAGGGGCTGATGCTTCAACTTCTTGATAACGTTCAATCAACTGTTTATTGACAGTAAACCCATCATTGGCAAAACGAATTGCAGGTGCTAATACCTCTTTCCAGGTTAATTTACCAAATCGCTGATGGATTGCCCACATGCCTGCAACCGTTCCAGGTACGCCCGAAGCTTTATGAGAATACAAACTTAAGTCAGTAATAACATTCTTATTTTCATCAAGGAACATATCTTTATCGGCTTTTTGTGGGGCAGTTTCTCGATAATCAATGAAATAGGGCTTTCCTTCCATCCAAAGCGTCATAAAACCACCGCCACCAATATTACCTGCTTCAGGATAAGTCACAGCCAATGCAAAGGCGGTAGCAACAGCAGCATCAGCAGCATTACCACCTTTGGTTAACATTTCTTGCCCAGCAATCGCACCATAATAATCAGGCGACGCTATTGCGCCTGATTCAAATTTTTGTTTACCATTTTCAACCGCATATATGGGCTGACAAAACATAAAAAACAGGATAAGGTAGCAATACTTTATCAACTGGCCTTTGCAATTTAACATTTTGTACCTCCTCATCAATATTGTATTTTCGTCCTTCCCTTTTACTCAAAGTACCAACAAAACATGATTAAATCATAATACTGTTGAATAAAGGGGAATTATCAATATAGCATATAATTTTAAAAAATTGAGTAAATATTAAACAATATCAAATTAAGGTGAACCAAAATATTTGAGGCATATGTCAAATATGAGAATTTGAGAGAGAAATAGAAAGAGCGTCATCATTTTAATAAAAATTTAAACGCTCTAACAAGAATCAAAGGCAGAGTATAGGTTCTGTATTTAACTATTTACCTTTTGTTGTTCTCCTTTAAAAAGTTTGTTGTCGTATAACTTTACAAAAGGTAAATAGATCAATAATGCCAAAATGGCCGAAAATATAGCAACAATCGCTGCTTTATAATCTCCACCTGTACCAATAAAAGCACCTAATCCTGCTGGGGATGGCCAAGGCACTAACGCAATAATAGGATTCATAAAACCACTACTTATAGCAAAATAACCCAACGTACCGCAAGCCATTGGCGCTAATAAGAATGGTATGGCAAGATATGGGTTATAAACGATTGGCATACCAAAGATAACAGGTTCATTAATATTGAAAATGGCAGGCACAACCGAAGCCCGACCTAATATTTTTAATTGACTAGATTTAGCAAAAAAAGCAATAAAAAAGGTCATTAATAGCGTTGAGCCAGATCCGCCTAAAATGACTAATGAATTATTAAATTCACCAGCAAAAGGAATATGTGAACCAGAAGCATTTTCAGCCATATTGGCTAACATTATTGGCGTTATAAACGCACCGATAATACTAGCACCATGAATACCAACAACCCAAAGTGCATGAATTAAAAATAGAATTACCATGATACCAAGCCAACTTTTGGTTAGATTGGTCACAAAAGTAAATGGCACACCAATAATATCAAAAATATCGGTACCAAAGTAAATTAAAATGCCATTAAGAATGATGATAGTAAATGCGATGACAAATGTTGGAATTAAAGCAGTGAACGATCGTGAAACACCTAACGGAACAGTTTCGGGCATTTTGACAACCCAATTGCGTCTAACACAAACAAAATAAAGTTGAGTTGCAACTATCGCCATGACAATAGCAATAAAAATACCCGAAGTACCTAACCGAAAAATAAAAGGTTTTAAGCGTAAACCATTAAAAACCAATTCTGTTGTATCATTAAGTAAAACGACAGAGCCATTTTTCAAAACAAGCTCAGGTAAAGTCATCATAAAAGCAAATATGGAAAGCATGGCTCCATTGAGTGGACTAACTTTTAAACCCGTCTCTTCTTGTTCAATTTTAGTTAGTTCATAACCAACAACAATATTAAAATAGATCGCTAAAATCCCCATGGTTGCTGTATTAGCAATCATATAAAGATCACTTATTCGAAAAATCGTATTCTCAAATAGACTTTCTAAACCAGTAAAAGTCATCGGTAATGTATTAAAGACTAAAAACATCGATCCTACGATACAAAAAGGAATTGATGCCATACCTGCCGCCATCACTGCTCGTACAATTTTAAATTGTGATATTTTTGCCATAGGCGACATCAAGTACTTTTGTAAAAACATAAATCCAGTATTCATCTTGTTTTCCTCTTCTAATTAATGATCGCTTGGTAAGCTAGAATTCTTTGATAGTGTTTATCTTTGTTACGCTCAATCTTTTTCAATTTATAGAGCATTAACAGCGAAATAGTTAGACACCCCAACAAGAGCACAAAAATAGTAGTTAATGTTGTTGGTGCTACTTTTAAAAATGGAAAAAATAAATGAAACACAGAGCTATAAACAGTAATAGTTACCATGCAATAACTGATAAAAATGGTTTGATAAAATAACTTGGCAAACGGTAATCTATTTTGATGTTGTCGATATAATTTAATTTGTTCAAAGCTGGCTAATGTGCCCAGAATAAAAATCATAGCTGGTAAAATAGCCATAAATGACAGTGAACCAAGTAAAAATACCAACCAATAGAGATTTAAAAATAGGAATAACGCGGTGCTGTAACGAACGGCTAAAAACCGATTGAAATAAAGGTTAGTTAAACTTGCTTTCTGATGTATTTTTAACTGTTTGTCCATGATTAGATTTAACCTCGTAATTTTTCGGTAAGCTGATGATTGAGTTCGTACAGATGGACCATTTCAATGGCAATTTCTCGCATAGTCATGGTTGTCATTAAATGATCTTGTGCGTGCACCATAATAATTTCCATGTTGATTTTGATGCCATTAGCATAACTTTGCAGTAAACCAGTTTGCGATTTGTGTGCTTGAAGAATCTGTTCATTGGCTTGTTCAAGGAGTTGTTTTGCTAAGTTGAAATCAGTTTGCCGCATAGCGTTAAATGCATCATGAATTTTGGTTTTGGCATTACCACTATGTAAAATAATGTTAAAAGCAATCAATTGAAGATCATCGGAACTCATTTCATCATTCATGGCTATGCTCCTTTTCAATAAGTTGAATAAAAAGTTGTCTAAATTGATTAAAATTTTGCGTTTTGAGTAATTTTGCTTGCATATCGAAGCTATCTATTAAATTGACAATCGCTTTAGTCATCATCGCTAAGTTGGGATTTTGATAAATAGACGGTGAAATCAAAAAAACAAAATGTATTTTCGGGTGATTTTGCTGCCAAAATAGCCCTTCAGGAATAAGAGCAATGCCTATTTTTGACAGCTTGCCTACAGGTTCAGCCGGATGAGGGACGGCAATGGTATCACTAAAAAAAATATCGCCTAATAACGAACGCTTATCTATCTGTTTTAGCATTTTATTTGTATAACAGCAGGATTCATTTATCGATAATCGATCCAGTAATCGAACTAACAATTCATCTTTTGATATAGGATGTTGACAGATATAAAAATAGTCGGCACTTAAATCATCAATAACTTGCTCAATATGCGTTAATTCACCTGAAACACTGGGCATTACTTTGTTGAATGCGGTACGATTCACAGAATTAAAATGTTTTTTTGAAGCAAGATAACAACGAATTTTTTGCACATCGTCTTCAGTAAAAAATACAGAAACCTGAAAAACGGGAATTTTAAACACTTTTGATGAAAGATCGACGGAAGAGATGATAAAATCCACCTCATCTAACATCTCGGGATCAATTTCATAATATCCTAGTGTGTCGACAATTTTAATTCGTTCTTGAAATTCACGTTCAATCCGATTTTTTAATAGTTGAGCACTGCCTAAGCCTGTAGCACAGATAATTAAAACTTTCGCTTTTTGTTCATTTTTTAGTTTTTCGATTGATGCTAAAAAGTGGAGGGCTAAATAACCCCACTCATCATCTTGAATAGAATAGTTTTTTAAGTTTGGAAGTTGGCTAAAATAATGTTTAACCAATTCAAACAGTTCAGTCGAACAGGTTTTGATTTCTTTAAGTAATGGATTTTCTAAAGTTATATTTTGTTCTAAGCGTACTAACATCGGTTTTAAATGCTGTACTAATCCATTTTTTAACTGCTCATCGTTCAAAAATTGGTAACCTGTTTCATGTTGAATTTTGACTAGCAAATTGTTCAACATTAAGCTTAATTGGCTATCTAAATTCTGCTCAATAACATTGGATTTACTCATCAAATGTAAAGTTAAGTACATCTGCTCTTCTTTAGGGAAAGAAAATCCAATTACAACTTCAATTCGATTAATAATTTTTTGAGCAACTTGGTACTCCAAAGCGTGATTAGCTGAGCTTGGCAAATCAAGATTTTGAATTAATAATCCTGATTGTAAACGTTTTATACTTAACGCCAAATGCAACACAATATTTTGCATCATTACATCAGATAGTTTAATTTTTGCTTCACGACATTCATCTAAAATAATAATGGTTAAAGTATCAAAACTTATTACATCACTAAATTTATTGAGATAACTTAAACGGTGTAAAAAATTGAGTGTTTCTTCATGAAAAAAATAGCTCATAATGAAATGTCGCTTTGCTTTTTCTGCACCATCAACATAAAACAAGCTGCGATTTTTTTTTAAAGTGAGTTCAAAAGGTTGCAGTTGAAGCTTGATATCTTGCATGTCTTTGCATAATTGCGATGTACTAATAAATAACTGTTCTGATAATGTTTCAATATCTATTGTTTGGCTTTCAAGTAATAAAAGATTTAGGATATGATGTTTTCTTTGGCAAAGTTCTCGACAATTAACTTGTTCTTGATTGGGATCCAATAAATGATGTTTAATTAAAAATTGATTAAATACGGTTCTATCTTTTACTTGTAGTTGGTACCCATAACCTTGCTTACTCACAATAATGGCACCATTTTCTTCAATGAGTGATTTGAGATCATGAAGATAAGTACGTACCGTTCTATCGGATAACGACAATGCTTTTGCGAGCATGGCACTACTTTTGAATATATTTTTAGAACAGACCATTAAAGCAATAAGGTCACGTTGTTTGTTTTTTATCATTATCATTCTTACCTGTGGCAACTAAAACCGCTATACAAAATATCGTGGTTAAATTTATCTACGCGAAAAACTCACCGACCAAGGTAATAAGGCGCTGTTATTTAAGGCATAGCAAAGACAGCGCCAACCTGTATATACAAATTCAACTTAGTTAATATTATCCTCAATCAACTTTGCTAATTGTTCAATCCCTGATTGGATAGGGATATAGGCTTGAAAAGGGATACTAACCACGGGTTTACCTACTTCATCACCTAATTTTTTGAATTTATCGAACATCATCATGGTTTGTGGACTAATTAAAAAAAGTCCGAAGTCACTGTTTTTGATCATGTTAGTGCCTTCAGTGGCTGAAACTGCATCAACGGTAATAGCTTTATCTTCTTTTGCAAAAAATTCCGTGACTTTTTTTGCCATTAACGATGATGACATACCAGCAGCACAAATAATTAATGCTTTTTTCATAGTGTCTCCTATAAACTTATCCGTTATAAATTTTCACCATTTGACTCAATGACTTTTTTATACCAAGCAAATGAATCTTTTCGACTTCGTTTTAAAGTGCCTTTACCTTTATTGTCTTTATCGACATAGATAAAGCCGTAACGTTTTTCCATTTCACCTGTTCCCGCTGACACTAAATCAATACAGCCCCATGGAGTATATCCCATCAAATTAACGCCATCTTCTTCAACCGCTAACTTCATTTGTTTAATATGTTCTCGAAGATATTCAATACGATAGCTGTCATGAATACTACCATCAACTTCAACTTTATCATATGCACCAAATCCATTTTCTACGATGAAAAGCGGTAAGTGATACATATCAGTTAACCAATTTAATGTGTAGCGCAAACCTTCCGGATCGATCTGCCAACCCCAATCAGATTTTTTAACGTATTGATTACCAATTAAATCGGTTTTTTCGTTATATTCATAGTTATTTGATTTTTTTCTAATTGCATTAGACATGTAATAACTAAAACCAATGTAATCAACAGTGCCGTTTACTAACACTTCGAGATCTTGACTTGTCACGTCTAATTTAAAGCCTTTGCGTTGCCAGTATTTGATAATATGGTTAGGATATTGACCATGAACATGAACATCGGTAAAGAAATACTTACGTTCCATGACTTTTTGCGCCATTAAGATATCACCAGGTTTACAGGTTTCCGGATAGATTGGTACGAATGCAATCATACAACCGATTTGGAAATCAGGATTGATAGCATGACCAATTTGAACCGCTTTTGCACTAGCAACCAACTCATAGTGTGCCGCTTGATACATAATTTGTTCGCGATCATCGCCAGCTTTATAGTAGATACCTGAATTTGTAAAAGGCGCAAAATCTTCATTAAAATTGGCTTGGTTATTGATCTCATTAAAGGTCATCCAATATTTGACTTTATTTTTGTAACGATCAAAGCAGACCTCTGCAAAGCGCACAAAGAAATCAATTAATTTACGATTACGAAAACCACCATATTCAGTAACTAAATAATAAGGTAATTCAAAATGTGAGAGGGTAACAACTGGTTCAATATTGTATTTTAAACATTCATCAAATAGGTCATCATAAAATTTTAGGCCTTCTTCATTGGGTGCCAGTTCATCACCTTTAGGAAAAATGCGAGTCCATGCAATCGAAGTTCGAAAACATTTAAACCCCATTTCAGCGAAGAGTTTAATATCATCTTTATAATGATGATAAAAGTCGATAGCTTCATGATTAGGATAATACTCACCGGGAATTATACCTTCGGTGATTTTACGATAACTTTTAGTCGATCCAACTGTCATCACATCCGCAACACTAGGCCCCTTACCACCAGCTTGCCATGCGCCTTCTAATTGATGTGCAGCAACAGCACCACCCCATAAAAAACCTTTTGCTAAACCTTTGTTATTCATGATCAAATACCTGTATTAAATGAGAGATTGAATTCAGTATAAAAGGAAAAAAGCTGAATTACTAACCAACTTTTTCCGTATTGATCAGGAAAAATAAAAAATGAGAACATGATAAGGAAAATTTATCTAACCTTTAGATAAAGCGAAGACATTGAGCCACTACGATAAAAATTTACCTAATAAAAAAATGTGTTTGTACAAATTTGTGAGATAATCTTTTACTAAATAACTCGCATTTTTTTAAAAAGATTAAGCTAATGATAAGTTAATGATTAGGTTGTATAACGACTAATTTAATACCCGTTCGACAGATCGATCCTAATTTATTAAGTGATTATTGATCACCCTGACATACTGATTTGATTAGTTATTCTCTATTTTTTCATTAATAATTAATCAATCCATAATAAATAGACTTAAATGAATTTAAAATAATTTTATTTAACAAATAACAGACTTATATAGGACTTGAAAAAAACAAAAAAGCTCAACGTTTTTATCACTTTTTTGAAATAGTGATATTAAAAGATGAATGGATTGATAATCGGTTCATTTTATAATGAGACTTAGACTAACTATTTTTTTAATAAAATTTTATTAATATTCATTAAAATTTTTTGACTATAATGAGATAAACACTTCAAATTCCTTCGCAAACTTTGTAGGTATAAATTCTAAGAGTTCATATTGTGCAATTTGATAAATATAAAATGGATCTTTTTGCATTATAGTTAGCGCTTGTTCTTTATTCTCAGCACGACAAAGTATCACACCCCCAATACGTGGCACTTTTCGGCCTGAAGCAATAAAATGTCCTGATTGATAATGACGTTCTAAATAATCGATATGTTGTGGTAAGTATTTTTCTACTTCACTAATCGGCTTGAGGTAGGTAATTGAAAAAATGAACATTTTAATCTCTTAATTTGAATATAAATAAGCCAACCATACATGTTGGCTTTGATTATACTAGTTTTTATTGAGCATCAATCATACACTATTATGAGAATGTTAAAAAAAAGTATACATCGTTAAAATTACTATTTTGCAACCCATTTGCCGTTTTCATCTTTATGGTAAAGCTTTTCAACCGCCGACCAGGCAACACGGAAAGCAACTTGCTCAGGTGAACTATTATCTCGTCTTTTTTTAGGATCTTGATACTCTTTTATGGCACTATTAAATGCTTCTTTAAAAATATCTTGAGCATGTGCTGGTAAAACATGTCGAACAGACTCAGGTAGGTCGTCTCGTGTTTGATAAGGCATATCACATTCCCCTATAAATTAATCATACAATATGGATAATTCTAAACGGTTGTTGCGAACTCTACTTTCAAAACAGTTAAGATTAAATTTAGTCTGATTTTATAGGAAATACAAGAATTATTAATCAATGAATTGGGTTAATTTTTATCTAAATCAATTTCAGGATTAATAAAGCAGTGTAAAATTACACCACTTTATTAAATATCGATTTAGTTATTTACATCAACTACAAAGCGACCTTTAATTTTACTTGCGATCACCTTATTTGCCACTTCAAAGCATTCATTTAATGTAATAGTCTGAGCTATATGAGAATACAGCTTTTCATCCATGTTTTCTGCTATTAATTGCCAAGCAGCAATTCGTTTATCATAGCTTGCCATCACACTATCTACACCTGCTAGTGTGACGCCTCGTAAAATAAACGGAGCAACCGTTGCGGGTAAATCCATGCCTTGAGCGAGACCACAACAGGCTACAATGCCACCATACTGAGTTTGGGCGCATACATTAGCTAAGGTATAAGAACCAACCACATCGACAACGGCTGACCACTGTTCTTTTTGTAGAGGTTTACCAGCCTCTTTCAACTGTTTACTATCAATAATATTGCTTGCACCAAGTTTGTTTAAATATTCTGTGTCAGTTAATTTACCTGTTGATGCAGTAACTTGATAACCCAATTTGCTTAATAAAGCTACCGCAACCGAGCCAACTCCGCCACTCGCCCCTGTCACAAGTATAGTTCCGCTTTGCGGTTTTATCCCAAAATCAACAATACGTTTTACACACAATGCAGCGGTATATCCAGCGGTACCAATAATCATCGATTGATAGGGAGTGATATTTTGGGGTAATGGAATTAACCAATCTGATTTTAAGTAAGCATATTGCGCCAGACACCCCCAATGGGTTTCACCACATCCCCAACCATTTAAAATAACAGTATCACCAGCATGATATCGATCACTGTTAGATTCAATAACTGTACCCACACCATCAATACCCGGCACCATAGGCCATTGCCTAACAACAGGGCTTTTATGAGTTAACGCTAATGCATCTTTATAATTGATACTTGAATAGTGAATTTGAACTAGAGTATCACCCTGTTGTTGCAACAACTGTTGTTTAGTGATGGTTTTTAATGAATGTGAAAACCCATTAATCTCATCTTTTTCTAAAATAATGGCGTTAAATGACATACATATTCCTTATCAAATTTTTGTAAATCAGATTGGGTAATTCACTACAATAAAGCTTAGTAATAAAGTTAACTTATTGAATTACTGTTTGTAGACAAATAGTCTAAATATTATAGACCGATCGTCTAGTTAATTGCAACTGATGACAATCAGATACTTTTATTCTACATATAGCTTTTGTTTTAGCGGGTTTATTATGTTTGATGATTCAAAAAAGGGGAATATTTAGTCATACTATCATTTTCTAAATAAATATAGTCTACAAATTGTTATTGTCTTATTATAAATAATCTTGCCGATATTAATGGACAATATTATCGAGAAACAGTTGAATAAAACAATCTAACGGATCAGATCGTTTAATTAACTTGCTACGTGTAACCGCGCCTTCCCAACCAATCCAGAAAAATTCAGCTAATGCCTTGCAGTCACTATTTGATTTTAGTTCACCACACTGCTGTGCAAGAAGTAGACATTTTTCAAGTTTAGCTTGCCAATTTAGCAAAATTTGTTCAAGAACTGTTGCATACCCCTTTGGCAGTAACGATTCTTCTTGAATTAATTCACCAATTAAACAGCCTCGATTGTAATCATACTTTGCCATACCTCGCTTCGCATCTTCATAAAACGCTTGTATTCTGGCTAAAGGTGATGAAATTGCATTATTAGTTAGATGTTTATCTAATTTATACATAAAAAAATTGTTGTATGAGGTAATAATGGCATGACCAAAATCCTCTTTACTTTTAAAGTAGTAATAGAAAGAACCTTTTGGCACTCCGACCTGCTTTAATATACTTTCAATATTTGATGATAGATAACCATATGTTGTCATTAACTCCATACCACTACGAATTAATGCTGTTTTAGTATCATTTCCTTTTTTTGAGAGTGTTTGAGATGACATATAAATAACGATTATTCGATTTTTACACAATTCTAGTTCTTTAATAATAAGCAGTCAGTTAGACAAAAGCAACCAGATTATATACTTAGTAAAACATACGACTATAATAGTTTAATAATACTTGGAATATTTAAAGACAATTAAACGTAGAAAAAATCACAATATTGATGCCTTATTTATTAACAATAAGATAAATAAATCCTACTTACTAAAACTAAGTTTGATAAATACTTAATGGTTTCAATCAGCTTAATATCCTTAGTGTTAATTACATTTTTTAAATGAACTCAATAAAAAAACCGATACCCTACTTAAATAAGATATCGGTTTGTCTAAAATAAAATTAGGATCTAACTCAAACTACCAATTAGCTCTAAGCCCTAAAGATCCCGTAATAGGTGCTTTGACATTTGCATCACCGCTGTTAGACCAAGTATGACCAATTTCAGTGTATGCACTTATTTGACTATTGATCTCGTAACTTCCACCAATAGCAAGCTCTGTGCTTGTATAGCCCGCACCACTTTTAATTTTTGTTGAAGCACTTGGACTTGCAAAAATAGTGCTATCATCACCATCTGGCGAATAGAACAAATTGACACGGGTATAAGGTCGTAATGTACCTAAATCAGTCTGAAAATTATTCTCTAATCGTGCACCAACTCGGAATAACCAAGAATCATTATCGTCCTGTTTAACCGTTGTTTGTCCACTTATATGGCTGTTATTGATATTTAACCATTGATGAATAATTTGTGCTTGAGGTTCTAATTTCCAATCATAATAATTTAAATTAAATGGTTTTCCCGCTTCGATTGAAGCGCTAATACCATAACCTTTTTGACTACTATTTTTATTTTCATCAGGTTTAATATCCACCTCATGACGCCCACCTTGTAGAACCAAATCTAAATAAGTGCCATCGTTTTGCATGTAATTACCATAAGCGCCAATAAAGTAAGAGTTGAGATTATTTTTACCAACTTGGCCAAAGTCACCACTAGCAAAACCATTCATATGTAACCGTCCATATAAATAACCAAAGTAGCCCCCTGCTCGCCAATTAGTATCTTCACTCAACCAAACATCACTTCCAACTTGAAAACCTGTATAATTCCCTTTACTACGTGCATCAACGTCACCATCTTGTTTAATATCTGAACGTGCAGCAATTAGTCTTCCCCAACTAGTATAATCATCAGGTAATAATGTATTACCTATACGTTGGTGCATATTACCTTGCATTATAAGGTCTGCTTGACGTAATTGAGCAGCAACTGCGGCAAACATTGGCACTTCTTTACGATAAGATACTTTATGATTAACCGGTTTATCCGGATTAGTCGGATTAACGGGCTTATCTGGATTTGTTGGGTTAACCGGCTTATCTGGGTTAGTCGGATTAACCGGTTTATCTGGGTCTGTTGGGTTTACCGGCTTATCTGGGTTAGTCGGATTAACCGGTTTATCCGGGTTTGTTGGATTAACCGGCTTATCGGGATCTGTTGGGTTCGTTGGTTTATAAGAGCGCAAATACCAGTTTTCGTTTTCTTGATTAAGACCGCCTTTATATAAATAATATTCAAAAGCACCAACATCTATATGATTACCTTCTAAGTTAAACGCATCATTTGAACTTATACCCTTGACATTAACAATCTCAATACCATTAGTCATACCGGTGTTAGCACCTAATCCACCGACATTATTTATGTTTACTGATGTATGGCCTGAAGCATTGCCACCAATGAGCAATTTATCGGTCGGACTATTACTATCTTGAACGACTGTATCAAGTAACAATCTGCCATTTACACCATTATAATCCCCTGTAATAGTTAAATTATCTCCAGCATAACCATTATTAAGTGTAATAGTACCAGCATTATACACACTTCCTCGCACTGTAGCTTGATGCAAGGATGGCACTAAATCTAACACCGATCCCGAGCTAAGGGTTAATTTATCAGTATTAAGATCACCTGTTAGTGATAAAATGCCTGTTTGACCAACATTAATATTTTCCCAATCTAAAATAGCCACATTATTGATACTGCCTGTTGAGTCAGAAGAACCAGTAAGATGCGTACTAAAATTAAGCACGTCTTTCTCTGACAAGTCTCCATCTCGGGTAGCTTTATGCCCACCATCAAGTACAGTTATATCAGAAATATCAGCACCTTGGTTAATATTCAACGTATCATTGCCTGTTCCAAGCAAAATTTTACCACTAACCTTCGAACCATCATTAAGATTGATAGTTGAATTCGTTACTTCGTTTCTGATAGCCGTACCAAGTGTAGAATAAACATTAGCACCATTATTAAGGTTAATATACGTTGCCGTACCTGATTGACCTGTAGTGTAAATACCGGCATCTTTGTTATTATTTTGATCGTTACCATCAGCGTAAACTTTATTAGCTATATCAATAACTGTATTATCGGTGCCGTTATTATTTACATAAATACCATTATCTCGTCCATGAATGGTTCCTTGGTTTTGTTTGATACTTACACCCGAGCTTGTTGTTCCATTATCAACCTCAATACCCGCTTTTGCTCCACCTACTACAATCCCCGATGTAACGATGACAACATTGCCTTTACCTGAATTATTTAACTTAATACCATTATTAGCACCTTCGATAATACTATCTGCCGATTGCGTCAAATCTATGCCTGTCGTATTATTTTGGTTAAAGACATCTATCGCATCATCTAACGTCGAGTTAATTTTACCATTTAAAACTAAAGTAGATGATCCCTCGCCATTATTTATCAAATTCACGCCTTTGCTATGACCTTTTATATCACCAGATTGTGTTAGTGTAAACGTTAACTCTCTGGTTTTAAGACCATTTTTAATCAAAATCGCTTCAGCATTGTAGCCATTTACTTCGCCAGCAATTTCGATATCTGTTAACCCTTGACCATCATTGAGTGCATTAATACCATTATAAAAACCCGAAATACTGCCATCAGACTGTTTAATGTTTAAATCATTAGTTGTATCGTTGTTAACGACCAATAAAGCATGTTGAGAATCCCCTACAATAACACTAGATGTCTCAACATAGGTCGAAGCCAATCCATTATTAATTAAATAAACACCATTTGTCTTGCCATTTATGCTCCCACCAGATTGTATAAAATTTAATTCATCTGTCTGATTACCATTTTCTGCAAATACCGCTTCATTAGTATTAGCTGACACAGTACCGGATAAACCGATATTGGTTGTTCCTTTACCATTATTATTGAGATTAATACCCTTTCCGTTACCAGTAATAGTACCATTATATTGATTTATCGTAAGAGAATTGGCTGTATTACCATTAGTGATTGACACACCATCATTTTGATAACTCAAAATATAACTGCTCAAATCTATCTGAGTAGAACCCCGACCATTATTTATGACATTTATACCGTTATTGTGGCCACGGATATATCCTATAGACTGTGTAAGATTGATATTTGTAGCCGTTTCTTCTTGATTGATAGCTTTAATGCCATCTTCTTGTTGACCAGTAACATCACCTGATATATTCATAATAATAGAGCTGTTACCTTTGTTGACAAAATTTAGCCCATTATTATGCCCCTTAATTGAACCTGATGTTTGATCTAATTTTAAAAGATCTGATCCCGTTTCATTTATCGCAATAATGCCATCTTTCTGTTGTCCTTCCACATCATTTCTGGTTGTAATGGTTGTCGCTCCTTTACCTTTATTTAATAAATTTAAACCATTAACATTTCCCCAAATACTCCCTCCACCCTGTGTTATGGATAATTTAGTTGAGTCTGGGTTTAAATTTTGAACCACAATCCCATCTTGTTGTTCACCAATTATTTTACCAGAAAGGTTAAAAGTACTTTCTCCTCTACCCTTATTAATAACGGTAATCCCATTATTATGACCGGTAATTTCACTTTGTTCGAACTGAGTGATAAATACATCTGATCCGGTTTCAGCTGTTTCAGAGTAAATTGCATCACTATTACTTCCTATTACTTTTCCCTTTGTCAAAATACTGGTTTTCTCTGAACCAGAATTATAAACAGAAATACCATAAGAATTACCAGAAATTATACTTTTTTCTTCTAATTGGTTTATAGTAATTATTTTGCTTTTATTACTATTTTTAACAAAAATACCTTCGCCATTGCCCCCTTTTACCGAGCCTGAAACCAGAATTTCGGTATTACCTATACCTTGATTATCGACATTTATACCACGATTACCACCCGTAATAACCCCTTCTGGTTTAGCATTATTTATTGAAATGTCGGTTGCCTGATTACCATTAATCACCGATATCCCATCTTCTTGGTTACCATTAACAGCACCTGAAGTATTAACATTCGTTGTACTTTTACCATTATTAACAACTAAAATCCCAGTTTTTCCACCTGTAATACTGCCATTGGTTAATTGTGTGATAATAATATCTGTCGAGTTTTCAGCATTTTCAGCCATAATTCCATAATCTGTAACACCCAGTATGGTTCCAGCAGTATTTATTGATAAAGTATTTGTACCTTGATGTACCAAGTTTAAGCCATTAGTGCTTCCTGTAATTTTACCTGCTGTTTGTCCAAAGATTAAACTGTCTGTATCAGTCGCAGAAGTATATTCATATCCATTGCCACCATTATTTGTAGCATCGCTATTTTGGCTCAAATGGATTGAACGCCCACGCGTGCTAATGCTTGAAAAGCGCTGGATATAATTAGCAGTATCAGTGTTAAATAAAGTTGAAGAATGAGTGGTAGAACAAGACTGATTAATTTGATCATTCTTACTACAGTTCGCATAACTAGGCGAAATCATAGCCGCAGTTATGCTAGTTGTAATCATATTAATCAAAAATGTTTTACGTTTAGATTGTGCCTTCCTTGAGCTGTCAATATCATGTTGACGCGATGTGTTCCAAATTAACTTAGATACTTTGTTCATATTTCCTCTCACAAAAGCAATTATTGGCTTTCATCCAATTTTTTATAGAAAAACATGAAAAACTTAATTAATTGGTTATTTTTATAATGTTGCACTTAAATTTTAAAAACTGGTTTATTTATTGACTAAGTAATTTGAATAACACAATAATTCTCTAAAACCAGAATGACTTGTTGAATAAATAACGCTAAAAACTATTTTTAAAAATTTAAGATGGAAAAAAGAAAAGCTTTTGGTAACTCGATACCTTTTTTACAATCAATTGTATACATACCGAATTATCAATTTATATTTCACCACATGGAGAGTAAAACAGCAATCAAATTATAAAAATTTACATAATATTGAGTAAAATCAATTTTAAGACAAAATAATCAAAATCACGTATATTAATGATTAATATTGGCTTTTAATATATTGATATATTTGATTCAAATTTACCTATTACAGTAATCATCAAATCAATACAGTTAGAAATGATTTTAAAATTACATATAAACATATTGGCAAGTATTTCACATTAATATACTCACCAATATATGTTATGTGTTGATAAAATTATTAATTTGGAGAAGCTTATTAATAACTTCACATTGGTTTAACTTATTTCAGCAATTTTAGTCCCTGCATTAATGTATTCACCTTCTTTGAGTTCATGCGTTAAAATGCCCGAACGATGTGCTGTGATAGGAACCTCCATTTTCATGGCTTCCATAACTGCTATCACTTCACCTTGATTGACACTTTGATGATCATTAATCAACCATTTAAATAAACTTCCCGATACAGGTGACTCAACACTAAAAGTAGAATTGGACTCTAGTGTCGAAGAGGGTTCTGCCAAAGAAAGTTTAGTTGATGTTGATAATCCAGCAAAAAGATTTGTAGGCAAACCAAGTTTGCAACGTTTACCATCTATTTCAATAAAAGTATGGGTGATACTTGGTTCTAAATGTGGTATTTGTCTTTTGGCAGGTTGTAAAGTTGCAGAGAATTCTGTTTCAATCCAACGAGTATGTACTTTGAAATCAGTTGTGAAATCAGGACTTTCAAGTACTTCTCGATGAAATGGTAGAACGGATGCAACGCCATCAATGACAAACTCAGCTAATGCTCTTTTAGCCCTAGCAATTGCTTGTTCTCGATTTTTACCGACAACAATTAATTTAGCCATCAAAGAATCAAATGTTGCTGGAATAGTCGATCCTGTTTTTACTCCACTATCTAAGCGTACACCAGGTCCAGATGGGGCATCAAAGCGAGTAATCGTCCCTGCAGCAGGTAAAAAACCATTTGCCACATCCTCTGCATTGATACGAAATTCAATAGCATGGGTACGAGGAATTGGCATTTGCTCAATGCTAAGTGGTAAATCTTGCGCAATGCGGAATTGTTCAATAACCAGATCAATGCCGGTTGTTTCTTCGGTAACAGGATGCTCAACTTGTAGACGTGTATTGACCTCAAGAAAAGATAATTTACCATCTTGGCTTAATAAAAACTCAACTGTACCCACACCAACATAGTTTGCCTTAGCACAGATATCAATCGAAGCCTTTATAATTTGTTGTTCTAACTGCTCACTAATAAAAGGCGCCGGCGATTCTTCAATTAACTTTTGGTTGCGGCGCTGTAATGAACAATCCCGAGTCCCTACCACCACAATATTACCCAAGCTATCAGCAATAATTTGCGCTTCAACATGACGTGGATTATGCAAAAATTGTTCTAAAAAACACTCGCCCCGCCCAAATGCGGCGGCTGCTTCACGCACAGCAGAATGATAAAGTTCTTCAACTTCATCCATTTGCCACGCAACTTTTAAACCTCGACCACCGCCACCAAAAGCTGCTTTTATCGCAATCGGCAGGCCATGCATATGTGCAAACTCAACCACTTCTTTGGCGTTTTTAACGGGCTCTTTAGTACCCATCACCAACGGTGCCCCGACTTCAATAGCAAGTTTTCTGGCTTCAACTTTATCGCCTAATATTTCGATGGTTTCTGGATTCGGCCCAATCCAAATTAAACCCGCATCTTGTACTGCTTTAGCAAATTCTACTCGTTCAGACAAAAAACCATAACCTGGATGAACCATAGTTGCACCAGATTTTTTTGCGATGGTAATAATTTTATCAATATCTAGGTAAGTTTCGCTTGGTTTATTACCAAATAAACCATATGCCTCATCAGCCATTTGGGTATGAAGCGACTCAAGATCGGCATCAGCATATATCGCAACCGACAAAAATCCGATATCACGACAAGCACGTATTATACGCACAGCAATTTCACCACGGTTAGCAATCAATACTTTATGCACTATTTTTTTATTATGTTCAGACATGATCAACATGACTCCCTTCGAATTCTTTAAACATCCCAATAGGATTAAATTTTATTTTAGCATTGACAGGAATTTGACCTGCTAAATCTAAATGATAGTTACAAACAGCACCAATGACTGGATAACCGCCCGTTAAAGGGTGATCATTTAAAAACAGCACGGGTTGTCCATTTGCTGGAATCTGTATAGCGCCAATAACGGTTCCTTCACTAGGTAGTTCTTGATGCTTTTCACGTGCTAATGGTGTATCGCCTAATAAGCGCAGTCCTATCCGATTAGAAGCTGGTGTAACTTGCCATAATTGTGAAGTAAGTAGCGATATTGCTTGCTTTGTAAACCAATCCGTACGCGGTCCTAGTACAATATCTAACTCAACCACATCATTAGAAGACGGATAATGTAAAGCCGGTGTTTGAGTTAAAGAAACAGGATTTAATTTTTGCTGATGTTTAATTGCTAACGTATCACCAACTTTAAGCGGTGCAGGCCCGACTTGTGCAAGAGTATCAAAAGAACAACTAGTTAAAATCGGTAATACTTCAAACCCACCTCTCACCGCAAAATAACTTCGTACACCACTTTTAACGTGGCCTAAATAAATCGTATCACCATGCTCTAACTGAATAGGTTGATACATTGAGGCTTGATATCTTTCACCTGTTGAGGTTGATATCGTGATATCACAGACCGCACCTGTTACCGCAACTAGCATAGGGCTATTTATTTGAGCACTAAACCCACCTTGAGTAATTTCTAATGCGGCCTCATTAATTGGATTGCCTAAAACACGATTAGCACTATGTAGCGCCGTTTTATCCATTGCTCCTGATTCTGAAATACCTAAAGCTGCTTGCCCCATTCGACCATTGTCTTGCAAAAGCGTTTGTAAACCGGTCGATAATATTTTGATATCGGATGTTGGTTCAATAACACTATTTGGCCTTTTAGTCGTAGGTAAATGATATTGTACTGCCGTTTTACTCGCATCTACAAAATTAACACGAGTGCCCGGCTTAAATAGAGCTGGTTGCTCACGATAAATATCCCATACAGCGACGTCTGTGATACCTATTAATTGCCAACCACCGGGACTTGCTTGTGGATAAATACTACTAAACTCGCCAGCTAAAGCAACAGAACCTGCTGGAATACGAACCCGAGGTGACTGTCGACGTGGTACATCCAGTTGAGCTGTTTTCGATACCATATAAGCAAAGCCTGGAGCAAATCCACAAAACGCAACTTGGTATTCATTACTGGTATGACGCGTAATAACTTCATCAACCGTTATACCCAAATATTGAGCAACTTGATCTAAATCTTCACCATTATAACGAACAGGAATGGTTATTTGTTCACCTGATTTTATTACATCCGATGTTATATCGAGTTTTACAATGTGGTTAGCAAGAGTATTCGCATCAATTGTTATTGGATTATAACGAATCAAAATGGTGCGCGCTGCGGGAATAATCTCTTTTATATTTCCTTGTGCTAACAAGCTTTGCAGCGAATTCGTCAGAGCCATTGTTTGCTCAAGGGAAGCGAGCTCAACAATCAGTGCATCAATATTAACAGGTAAAAAACGCATTAAACACCTCGGTAAATGGCAAATACTTCAAGACTAAATAGAGATATTTTGTCTAAATGTACAACGTTGTGAGCAAGTTTACACATCTTTCACCTTTGCAAATGAGGTTATTGTAATGCCATTTTGTTGTAATCTTTCTTTCACTTTTTGCGCCATAGCTAAAGCCCCAGAACTGTCACCATGCACACAAATTGAGCCAGCATCAATACGAACAAATTGACCATCAATCGAGGTAACACCGCCTTCATTGACCAATTGTAACATTCGCTGAGCAACTAAATCAGGATCATGCAATACTGCACCTTCTTGTTTTCGAGAAACTAATGTCCCATCAGCATGATAAGCACGATCAGCAAAAGCTTCAGCTACAACATTTAAGCCTTTATCTTTTGCCCAATTAATTAACTGCGAACCTGCAAGTGCTACCAATGTCAATGCTGGGTCAATAAGACAAATTGCTTCAATAACTGCCATTGCTTGACGTTTATCATGTGCAATAGTGTTATATAACGCACCGTGAGGTTTAACATAACTCACTTTACTACCAATTGACGTTGCTAACCCTTTTAAAGCGCCAATCTGGTAAATGACATCGGCAATTAATTCTTCGGTCGCAACGTCCATATTTCGACGACCAAAACCCACTAAGTCTGGATAACCAACATGCGCACCAATGGCCACATTATTTAATTTGGCAGCGTTTAATGTTTTTAAGATTCCCTCAGGAGAACCAGCATGAAAACCACAGGCAATATTTGCACTACTTACGATTTTTAGAATTGCTTCGTCATTACCCATTTTCCATTGACCAAAACTTTCGCCAAGGTCACTATTTAAATCAATCAATTTGTCGATGATCATATTGCCCTTCTATTTTAAATAATTGAAGATAGTCGCTACTGACATGGCTCCCATATACCAAGTAATAGCACAGACTACGACACCAGACCATAATAACCATCGAGGAAAATGATAACCAGACATCAGATCAGATCGTCGCCATCCAATATAAACAAAAATACTTAAACCCAGTGGTAATACTAAACCATTAAAGCCCCCAGCAAAGACTAACAATGACACTGGGGCTGTTCCCATAATTAAATAAACAGCAAGCGAAGTAACAATAAATATAATGGTGGCAATTTTTCGTTGTCTTTCTGTAATATTACGTTTGAACGGCGTTATAAATGTCATAGAAGTATAAGCAGCGCCAATAATACTTGTTATTGCAGCTGCCCATAAAATTAAGCCGAAAATGCGTAGTCCTAATTCCCCTAACGCCGCTTGAAACGCCTGTGATGCAGGGTTAGCCGCATAACTTGAAATATCAATAGTCACACCACTTGCAACAACACCTAAAATAGCTAAAAACAAAATATAACGCATTAAGCCAACGACCATTATGCCTTTAGTTGCTGCACCTGAAACATAATCAATATGTTCAACGCCCACCATTCCTTTGTCTAGTAATCGATGAGCACCAGCATAAGAAATATAACCACCAACCGTACCTCCTACAATTGTGGTAATCGAAGCAAAATCAATGCTACTAGGGAAAACCGTTTCTTTTAACGCTTCACCTACTGGTGGATGTGAAGCAAACACCACAAATAATGTCAGAATAATCATTAATAAACCAAAACCGATCATTAAGCGATCAATAAAGTGACTGGCTTGTCGGGATGAAAATATATAAACTGACATTAACGCACTGATTGCCCCCCCCCATTTAGGATCGAGTCCAACCAATGCGTTTAAACCTAATCCTGCTCCAGCAATATTACCAATATTAAAAACTAATCCACCAAATATAATAAGCATAGCTAAAACATAGCCACTAAAAGGAATAGTTGCATTAGCAATATCTGAAGAGTTCATTTTGGTTAAAGCAACGACGCGCCAAATATTTTGTTGCACCACAAAATCGATAATAATAGAAGCTAAAATACCAAAAGCAAAAGCGGTACCTAAAGTAACAGTAAAGGTGGCTGTTTGAGTAATAAATCCCGGACCTATTGCCGAAGTGGCCATTAGAAAAATGGCACTTATTAACGAAGAGCGCCGCTTTTTTACAAAAGCAACTGTACTACTGCTATGATTTTCCATATGCATATTTCCTCTAAACTTATTTCTATAATTATTGACTTAATTATATTCAATATTATTACAAGCAATTACTATGCCAGTAGTTCTTAACATCTTTATAAAAGTGGATAAATATAATTACTGTTTTTAAAGTAAAAAACTAATAAAAAATAATTATAATGTTTTAGTAACGGATAATAATTGAGTTATAGTGTTCAAAAAGATGACTAGTTTTGCACCAAAATGAGAAAAAATCATGCCATCAAATGGTGCAAACAACGTAAAGTAACCTTACTAAAAATAACATTTTATGTAAAGATGTTTAAGGTAATATAGATATTTAAGTATAAAAAGTAACATAAATTTGTCTATTTTATATCAATATGGCAACACAAACACGATGCCATTTGTCGATCTTTACTCGATCGTACGATATAAAAAAGTGCCTATTTTACCTCATTCTATTGTTTGAAGCGGTTTAAAAAGTCGATTTACGCGAACATGTCTATAATTTGGCATTGAACAATCAATGATCTCGTGAGCATTAATCATGTCTAAATGTAAAGTTTTTCTCAACACGTTCAAATATTTTTACTGTCGAAAGGTACATTTAATGTCGTTTACTTACCCCGTTTATTATTACCCTAAAATCACTACGAAATAAGCAATAAATCTTGATAAATAAGGGACGCAAAAGCCATTGCTTACAATACCATCTGATTTATGTTATATTTCGTACATTTTTTATCTAAATACGAATTGCGAATGGATATTAAGCTGGGCAAAAATGATAAACGTTATATTGAAGGAACTGATGATGTTTATAACATCATGAAAAACGTATTACTACGTGATAACAAAATAGATCAAGAAAAAGAACATTTCTGGATTATCGGTTTAAACGCTGCTGGCTATATTGTACATATTGAACTTATCGCTTTAGGCGCCTACAAATCAGTCAATATCGAAACAATGAATGTCTTTCGAGTGGCTGTAATGAAAAATGCATCACGTGTGATTGCGGTACACAATCACCCTTCAGGACGCTTAGCCCCCTCTGTGTGTAATAAAGATATGACCGATCGCCTAATTCAAGTTGGACGAATTCTTAACATCGAACTGGTTGATCATCTAATTATTTCAACCAAAACTTATGTTAGTTTCAAAGCTATTGGATTAATGGACGAACTGGAAAAAAGCTTAAAATATGTCCCTGCTTATCAAATTATGGAACAAATCCGCAAAGAAGAAAAAGCCATAGCAAAAGAGAAACTAGCATGTGAAAAACATAAAACAAAATCAGAAAAAGTTAGACGGGAAAAATTAGAGATCATCATGGTTACAACCTTATTAGAAAAAGGCATGGATAAGCAAGCTATCGCCAAAATAATGGGAATTACACTTAAACAAATAGAAAAATTATTAAATAAAAAATAATAAACATCATTTACAATCTATCTTTTTGACGTTTACACACAGATTAAATAACATAACTAAAAAATTAAAAACAATTTATCTAAGTCAGGTAAATAAGCTAGCTAATATAGATGAATTTAATAATTCATCATCAAAAAATTCGCAGTAACCATGATTTATGCCATCAAATCAGTTTTAACTATAACTTTATCTATAACATTATTTATCTCCCCCTAGTTTATAAAAACTATTATATTGTCAATCATTAAAACATCAGCTAAATTTTGGTGAAAAATCTATCATCTCAACCCATGCAACGCTAAACAGATAATTCAATGGTGATCATAAAGTTATTACGTTATAATTCGGGCTAGATTTGATATATATTTGATTAAAAATACTTTTAAGGATAGGGATATGTCTAATGATATCGTGTCTTATGTAGATAGAGCAATACAATTACTTAATAAAATCGGTATAACAATTAAACCTCAAGCCGATGTACCTATTTTAAAATTATTAGACAATGTAGCTGAAGTTGATAAAAATCGTATTCTTGCTATTGCTCGAACATTGCAACAACAAAGTGCATTTAATGAAGTGGTAAGGAAGCAAATAGATGCCATGGACGTTTCACAACGTTACACTAAAATTGTTAATCACTTTGATAGTATCCGCACTGATATGGAAAAGATGCTGGATTGGTTGGATGATGGCAAATTAGATCTACTTGAAAGAATCAAAATGGGATGGATGAGCTTTAAACGCGGGTCAATTCCCGATCGCTTTGATCTAATAAGAAAAACTTATTTGGAAGTATCAAAAGAAACCGGCAACCAAGTAGAACGAGAACATGTTATTTTAAATGCTTACCAAGATTTTCGTTTTGGTCTAAAACAAGCACAAATTATTGCCGAAGAAGTTTTAGTCACTGCAACTTCACGCCTAAATGAATGTAAAGAAAAATTATCTAACGCTATGGCGGAAGTTGATAACTATCAATCAGATAATCACCTTGAGCTAGCACGATTAGAACTCGTTAGAGACGAAGCGTTACGCAATGTGCAACAGGAAGACAGGCGTTACCAAATTATTTTAGATATTACCAATAACTTAACCGTCTCATATAACGCAGCCGAAGCAGTATATGCTCGATTACAACAAACTAACTCGGTCAAAGAACGTGTTTATCAACAAAGTGTTAGTTTTTTTTCAACCAATGAAATTGTATTCACCGCATTAAGTGCATCAATCACTTCATTAACTGGCTTAAGTGAAAGTACTAAAACTCTAGAATCAATGAAAGATGGTATCAATAAGGGTATTGAAAGTATTGCCAAACAAAGTGGTAAACAGTTAAAAGAAGGTTTAAAAGCAGGCTATGGCTCAACAATCAAGGCCGAGTCATTACGATCGTTGATTGAATCTATTGTTAATTATCAAGAATCAAGCCATCAGTTAATTAATGAACTTAGAAATGAATCGATTAATAATGCTAAAGAGATTGATCGCATTGTTGAAGATGGTAAACAGCGTTTTAATAATATCATCTTAAGGGTTAATGCTTAATGCGAGAAGTCAAGCTTAGTGATCAACTAGGGGCAATGGCGATTATTGATGAGCTTTACCAAAATCAACAATTATTGCTCGAGCACCTAGATTGTGAAACATTACACAACAATTTAAAACAAAGTATCGAGGATTACTATCAAACGCAAAACCTAGCAATTGATGATAAAACCATTGAAAAAGGGATTAATCTTTGGTTTGATAAGCGATTACGATTCAATGCACCCAAGCGATCATGGTTGCAACGTTTTCTTGTTGCTTGTTACCTCAAACGCACTCGCTTATTTACCATTGTAGGTATAATCATCCTCTTATTAATATTAATTATTTCCTCTCGTTTAGTTCAAACAGAAAAACTAAAAAATAATATTTTTATTACCTATAATCATATTTTAGCTTCACAACAATCATTAAATGATCTAAATAATCAGTTTGATGAACTTAATAAATATCAGATTATTTTTGCACAAACGCCTGCTAAACATTTAAAAGATTCGATTGCTAACTTGCTCAATAAACAAATCGGACTATCTATTGATAAACCTGAAATTGAAAAATCTTTTTTCTTCCAAAAAGAGGAAGATACATTAGAAAAATTACAACAAACTAATGACCAAATCAGTCAGAAATTATCCGAAATTTCAACACAGATAACACAGTTAAGGATACTACTTGAACAAGACAAAAAATTAGCAAAATTAATTCATAACAAAGCGTTTATAAAAGCAACTAAACAATATCCCGTTCTACAAATCGCAGCTGATAAGGTTATTGACGCGCTTAATCAGGGGCAAAAAGACATCGATATCAATCATATCGAAACATTATACAACTCAGTTGATCGAGCAGAGGCTTTAAAAATTAAAATTGATGCTGACAATAAACAACTGCAAGCGCTAAACGTACCGATTAAAGATATGGCACCGGTTACTACACTACAAAATGAAATAAAAGCAAATTTAACAAATCTTAATTTTGAACATGTAGAGTTATATCACCAAATGATGAGTTACTTCATTAAACTAGCACAAACACCATTGACTCTGACAATTATCGATAATCCAGATTCCAAATCAGGCATTGAGCGTACTCATAAAAATACCAATGGTAAGTCTTGGTATTTAATTGTCAAACCTATGACACCAACTGGCAAAAATATACCAATATTGGTACAAAGTATCGAAACTGGTGATATACAATTAGCCAGTATTTTTGGTCAACAAGTTACTCAACAAGCATTTAACAGCGTTAAAGCAGATAAATCAGCAGATGGACATATTGATAATAATAAGCTTTGTGATAAACCAGTAGGCCGATTATCTTTTAATTGTCCAACTAGCGTTAAATCGGGCAGAATTTTGGAGTGGTAAAACATGTTGGGGAAAGCAGTAAAAAACCGAATTGAAGAAAAAACACAAGGTGCAAAATCATCATTAGATGATGCTTATAAAAAGCTTCATGATGCACAACAAAAAATCTTAAGTTTACAGAATAATAAAGTAAAGTTGTATCAACAAATAGCCCGTATTTTCTTATTAGAATCACCCAAGACAACCAACAAACAAATACAAGTATTGGTTGATGAACTACAAGAGGTATTTTGTCATTTAAACAAACGCACAGACGAATTAGAACAAATCAGTGTTAATTATCAACAAAAAGTAAATAGCTTACAGGAACAAGTTGATGAAAAAATGGCAAAAAAGATTTTTCAGTTGGAAAATAATCCTGATTATGTATCGCTTTTTACTATTTTCAAAAAAACGGAAGAAAGTTTAAATAAAGAAAGTAAAAACTATCAGTTATCACTCGAAGAGTTTACTCAAAAAATTGAAGAATACAAACAAAACCGCTGTTACAACTACCTAATTGAAAGAAATTTTGGAAAAGATAGCTATAAAGGTTTTTGGATCTTTCGTCATTTGGATGCATGGGTAGCGAGATTTATTAACTTTACGGAAAATCTTAAGAATCAAAAAACGCTTGAAGCATTAATCAAAGAGTCTGAGCAACGTTATGAAACAATAAAGACAGCTCATCGGCTAGCATCAGAAAAAAAAGAAAAAATAGAACATGATATCGAAGAAAGCTTAGGCTTACCTCAATTGAGAAATGATCTTAACCAAACTAACTTAATTTTGGAAAACTACAAAAAACAAAAATCGCTAACAGATAAAACCTTAAATGATAGTCTATCCGGACATAGTAAACAATTTAACGAAATATCCAGCAAGCTAGCTAAGTTATTACAGCAACAATCAATAAACGAGGTGGTACAATTAACTTTGCAAAGCAATAGTTTAGAAGATGATAAACTAATACAACAAATTCCGATTTTAGATAGAAAAATACAACAAGTAGAGCAAAGTTTACCCACACTAAAACACACTGTTGAAGCACTAGAATATACTTATATGCGTTTTGAACAAACGCTATCTATTTTTATACAAAATAACATCCCTAGTTCTTATTATGAATATAATATCTCATCATCTAAACTTGATGAGTTACTTAACAATCTACTAAACAAAGATATTTTTCCTGAAACAATAGTCCATGTACTTATTTCATGTCGAACCCAAGCTAATAGTAATAAAACCATTAATTGGTCTTCATCCAAAAGCACCAGCATGTTCTCTACAACAAGTTCATCAAAACAAACTTCATGGAATTCTTCATCGAGGTCATCATCTACTAGCAGCAATAGTTCTTCAGGCGCTTCCAGTTCATCTTCCGGCGGTAGTGGGTTTTCATCTAGTTCATCAACAGGTGGTGGCGGTTTTAAAACAACAGATAGTTTTTAATCTTTTTAACCGGAATTCACGCTATGTGGAAAAATATTATTATCTCTTTTTGCATAAGCGCTATTCCATTTTTAACATGATGCCAAACGTGACTAAAAGGTTTAGTATCATGCTGGAGCTTTCGTCAATAATGCATCATGGTGATAATTTTCCATTCATACCTTTTAAATTATCAATGTGATCTATAGTATAAGTTGAAAAAACTAAACAATATAGAAGATGAACCACTTCATTTATCTAATTTATAGAGTGTCATCTTTTAATTCCCATTGTATTGGTATTATTTCCATACAATATTAACAATATTAATTTCATTAATGAAAAAAAAGCAAAAAGCTACGATTAAAATACTCAAAGGCTTATTAAATAACATAGCATTAATAGACGAAAAATGTGATTATTTAAGTTATCAGTGCCTGAATGTTTGTAAAAATGTTACTGCTTACGAAGTTTATAAAATGATGACGTCCTACCAGCCAAAATGGTTGGGCAGACTATTTAGAATTAGGGATTTTTTAGGAAAAAGAGTTGGAATCAGATCTATAAATGGATTTGATACTCTGGAAGAAGGGGAACCTGATATAGGCAGTAAAGTTCATTTTTTCACAATTATCGAGAAAAAAAGAGATACACTAACATTAGTTGTAAGGGATTTTCATCTCGATGTTTGTGTATCTATTCGTATTATTGAAACTAATGATTTTAAGGAAGAATTGTATATCATTACTTCAGTTAAGAATCATAATATTTGGGGAAAACTGTATATGTTACCCGTTTCTATTATCCACCCCTATATTGTTAATAAATTGCTCAAAAATTTAAATTCTTAAAAAAGATACTAAACATGTAGAGGATTATAAGCGCTAAAAATGCAAGCTTCTTATTGGATAGGTAAACCAGTAATAAGTATGTTAACTTAAGTTACACTATAAAATGTGTGCGATTGATCATGATGGTGCTCATTAAAGCCATACCAACACTGTAGCTTTAGGACCTATACTAGGCATAATGATAAATGATACTGTTGATATTTATGAGTTTGTACATTTTAGTACTACATTATGAATTGGAGCGGGAAACGAGGTTCGAACTCGCGACCTCAACCTTGGCAAGGTTGCGCTCTACCAACTGAGCTATTCCCGCATATTTGGAGACTTCTAAAGAAGTGGTGAGCATTATACAAAAATTTTTGTATCTGACAACCACTTTTTTCTCTATTTTTTTTGTTTCCAGCTAAGTGATTCAAAAACACCAAAAATAAAAAGACGAAGTGCTTTATATTTGTCCTGCTCTTTTTCTTGGTTTGTCATCGTTGATTGTAACATCCATGCTTGTAAACCATGGGTTATAGCAAAAGCGATTAATCCAACATAGGCTACAATGTTTGCCGGTCTTGGATAAGGATAGATAAGATTAAATAAAAAAAACAACCAAATTAAGGAATATAAAACTTTACCAATAAATATAAACATTAAACGTCTTCTCGTATAAAAAGGTAGCTGTGCACCTGCCCTGCGGTTTTTTCGCGATGTAAATACCAATTACATGGAATATCATTCATGACATTATAATTTATTTCAGTTTCAATGTAGATATAAGCAGAAGGTTTAAACCAACCATTCTCTTCAAGCTGGCTAATGGTTTTTGCCACTAAAGCTTGATGAAAAGGCGGATCGATAAATACTATATCAAATTGTTTATAAGCTGAACGATTAAGCCACTGTAAAGTATCAGTATGACAAACATCAATAGCTGTGCTTGCTAAAAGTTGTGTGTTTTTGATTAATAGTTGAGCGGTTTGTTTATCTTTCTCAAGTAAAGTAACACTCTGCGCACCACGCGATGCAGCTTCAAAACCTAATGATCCGCTTCCCGAAAAACAATCTAAACACTCGCTGCTATGTATAACTGGCATTAACCAGTTATACAATGTTTCTTTTACTCTATCAGTGGTTGGGCGCAAGCCTTGTTTATTTAGAACTGGCAATTTACGCCCACGCCATTTGCCACCAATAATTCTTATCGAACCATTCATTTAAAATCCTTAAGTTAGAATAGCTCTGAAGTATTACCTTGTGAATCAGTCACACTGGTACCGACTTCTTGTGTCGCATATGTTGTAGGTTCAGTTCCCTTAATAAAATACTCTGACATGGTTTTCGCACCAGGATTAGGGAGTAATCCTGTTTTTTGATCGATCGTGACAGAGATAACATTTTCAGGTTGTACATCTTCCTGTACTGGCACATCTTTTAATGCTACTTTCATATAATCAACCCACACCGGATTTGCTGTCACAGCGCCCGCTTCGGCTCGGAAAGTGCGTCCTAATTCCCTGCGATGATCATCAAATCCCATCCAAACAGTTGTAACAATATTCCCACCAAATCCTGAGAACCAAACATCTTTGGACTGATTGGTCGTACCTGTTTTTCCTCCCACATCTTTTCGACCTAGAGCTTTAACACGCCAAGCTGTGCCTTGCCAATCTGAGCCGCCAAAGACGATAGAGCGTAGGCCATCTTTCATAATAAATGCAATACCACTATTTATAGTATGAGGCGCATATTTAGGTGTATTATCATTTGTTTTATTAGCATCATTAATGTCTGGTAATATCAATTTATCATCAGATTTAAGATTGGCTTGTTCAGGCTCTTCATTACCTGACTCATTAGCGACATCTTCAACATTATAAAGGGATAGATGTTTTGAGTCATTAGAGACTTCATCATCCTGACAATTGTGACAAGCAATTAAAGGTTGATGCTGATATATCACGCTGTCACCATTATTTTCTTCAATTTTTTCAATTAAATAAGGTGAAATCAAATAACCACCATTAACAATAACCGAATAAGCTCTTGCCACTTGTAACGGCGTAAATGATGCTGATCCAAGTGCTAAAGATTCATTATGTGAAATGTTTTCTTTCGGAAAACCAAAACGCTCCAAATAACTTGCTGCGTAATCAATACCAATGGCCCTTAATGCTCTAACCATCATCACGTTTTTAGACATTCCTAAACCAATTCTTAAACGAAGTGGTCCTGCGTAATTTGGAGGGGAATTCTTAGGTTGCCATATTTGACTACCGCTGGTACGCACAATAGGCGCATCATTAAGCAAGGTAGCCATAGTCAAACCTTGTTCTAACGTGGCTGTATAAATAAAGGGTTTGATGTTTGAACCTAATTGACGTAGCGCTTGTGTTGCCCGATTAAATTTACTTAAATTATAATCATAACCACCGACAATTGCTTTTATAGCACCATTATCAGAATCTAAAGAGACTAGTGCCGCATTTACCGCAGGAATTTGTGCTAAATCCCAATTGTCACCTGATTTTTTCACCCAAATTAATTGACCTGGTTTTAGTGTATCCGATACTTTTTTGGGAAACGCACCTTGCTGGTTATCACTAATAAATGGACGAGCCCACTTCATACCAGCAAATAATATTTTAATATCACTCTTATCGGATAAAACAACTTTGGCTTCGGTGTCGGAAGATTGCATAACAACCCCTGGACACATTTGGTTGTAACAAATATATTTATCTAACGCTTGCTGA
Source organism: Gilliamella sp. B3783 (assembly GCF_026536125.1). Taxonomy (NCBI): domain Bacteria; kingdom Pseudomonadati; phylum Pseudomonadota; class Gammaproteobacteria; order Orbales; family Orbaceae; genus Gilliamella; species Gilliamella sp. B3783. Next base: position 72,983 of record NZ_JAFNOU010000003.1, on the reverse strand, counting down.
ATTTGTTCTGCATTCAATGGGGGTTCGTTACTTTTCCACAATATTTTTTCAGCACCACGATAACCATGTCTTATATCGTAATCAATAATATTTTTTTGGACGGCCTCAGTTGCGGCTATTTGGTCTGTTTTGGAAATAGTTGTATAGACTTTATAACCGTCAGTATAAGCATTTTCACCAAATTTATCATACATAAATTGTCGTGCCATTTCAGCAACATAAGGGGCTGAAAATTCTATCTGTGGTGAATGATAACTCACGCTTAATGGTTTTTTTATCGCTTCATCAAATTGAGCTTGGGTAATATAGGATTGATCAAGCATACGACTTAAAACCCAATTACGCCTTGTCAAAGCGCGATCAGGATGAGATATTGGATTAAAAGCCGAAGGTGCATTAGGTAAACCGGCCAATAATGCAGCTTCATCGATAGTTAACTGATCAGGGGTTTTACCAAAAAAGGTATAGGCAGCAGCAGCAACGCCGTATGCGCGGGAACCAAAGTTAATCATATTAAGATAGAGCGCCATGATCTCTTCTTTTGATAACTCTTTTTCCATACGAATCGCTAAAATCATCTCTTTTACTTTACGTGAGATACTTTTTTCTGGCGTTAAAAAAAAGTTTTTTGCCACTTGTTGAGTGATAGTACTACCACCTTGTGAAAAGCCTTTCTGTTTCACGCCGATATACATTGCTCTGACAATACCAATAGGATCGATACCAAAATGTTCATTAAAACGCGCATCTTCGGTGGCAATCACGGCATTAACCACAATGGGCGGAATTTCATCATACTTCAATGGAGTGCGTCGACGTTCACCAAAAATAGCAATCAATTCACCATCTTTACTTAATACTTGCATTGGTGTTTGTAAGCGCACATCTTTCAATGTCGCAACATCGGGTAAATCCTTTGAATAATAGGCATATCCAGCGATTCCAATAATTAAACCACAAAGAAAGCAGCCGATTAAAAGTTTTAGAATAAATTTCAACACTCTAATTAATATCACAAATTATTCCTAATTTAATTTTTAAATAAAATATGGGCAACAAATGCTATATTTGTTACCCTAAAATGTTTTAATTCATATAGTTGTGAATAAATATATCATTAATTTAGTCATCCAGCGCTTTTGGTAATTACACATCTATATGATAAAAATAACATAATTCTGGATATTATCTCCCATATTAAGCTTAATTTTAAGCAATTTTTAACAATACCATGTAATAATCCTGTTTTATCAAGATCGAGGTATTAATATGTGGAGCACAAAACTAACGAATTCTTATCAACAAATTGCTATTTTTTCAATTTTTTATTTGATGTTAGTCATATTGTGTTTATTACAATTTGCTCATACCACATTAAATAGTTATACCTTTATTGTGACATTAATCTTGGTTATCGAATGGTTTCGAGCGCTACGCTATTGCAAAACAATAAAAGGAGAATTTGCTTTATTTCACCATATCAACCAGATATATTGGCATAAGCAACGTTGGTATTTATTACGCAAACCTTTATTGCTTCGCTATATGATAATTCTTAATTTACAATCACGTCATAATGGTAAACGATGTACATTATTATTGATGACAGATCATCTAATACCTAACGATTGGCGAACGCTACGTTATTATTTGTTTCAAATTGAATTGATTGATTAATATGAATCGTATTCATTAAATTGTTAACAAATATTAATGCGATTTTCTTATCCAATAGTGATAAGGTTCCGATTCTATTTGAGATGCTAATAGCTCATGATCCATATGCCTACAAAAACTTGGCACATCACGCGTTGTGGCAAAATCATCAGCTACAATATGAAGAACTTGACCTATCTCAAGTTCTCTAATCGTTTTTCGAATTAACATAATAGGCTCAGGACATCGTAATCCTAACGTATTAAGTTCTTTATCAAAATTAAGATCCATAAAATTATTCAGATTTTTTAAAGAAATAAATGACTCAAATAATGAGGAACAGCGTCATCAACATTTGATCCAATGACTTCTAAGTTAGGTAATCGTTGCTTTAAATCAGCACTAGCATTTTCCATGATACAACCTTTACCTGCCAAAGATAACATCTCAACATCATTCATGCCATCACCAAAAGCGATACTATCTTTTAATTCGAGTCCCAACTTTTCAACGACTTTTTTAAGTGCACTACCTTTTGATACATTTTCCGCCATAACTTCAAGGCAATTCAATGACGAAAATGTGATACTTACTTTATCGCCATATTTTGCATCAAGTCTTTCTTTGATTTTTACTAAGTGTGGGTGGAGTTCATCGCCACTTGTTGTGTAGTAGATCTTAGCAATATCATCAGTTGCAAAATCAAGTGGATTAAAAAACTGATAAGTAAAATCAGTATCACGAAAAAAGCTAAGAGAATAAGTATCTTCTTTATTGATAAGCCAATTATCCCCTCGATAAACATGGGTATAAACTAGTGGATCATCAATACATTCTTTAGCAAGTTCGCTGGCTAAACTTGGTTTAATGCTTTGACTAAAAACTAAATTACCTGCACTGTCATGTACCCGAGCACCATTAGATGTAATCATAAAAGCATCAATTTCCATATTTTCACGCATTTGCGCGACATCTATGTGATGACGCCCAGTTGCAAAAACAAAATGAATATCTTTTTGACGTAAAGCTTGAAGCACTTTTTTTGTATAAGGTGACAAGCTATGCTTAGGCGTTAATAAAGTACCATCCAGATCAGAAGCAACAACACGAAACATAATATTCTCTATAGTAATAATAAGTTGTAATTATGATGAATAAAAACCTTATAATTTGAATATAATAAATTATAAGCAAAGTAAACCATCAAAAATAAGACCTTGTATAATACAACGCTGTTGGCATTTACTCAACTAATTGTGGGGTTATAAAAATAACTAATTCTCTTTTTTGTTGTTTTTTACCTTTATATTTAAATAAGTTACCGACCAAAGGAATTTCACTAACACCGGGCACATCACGTTTAGTTTTATCATTTAACTGTTGAAAAATCCCCCCTAGTACAACAGTCTCACCACTTTTCACCATAACTTGTGTTTTAATTTCTTGCGTATCAATCGCTAATGCTTCCCCACCATCACGGCGTTTAATAGAACGACCAGTAGTGTTTTGTGTAATATACAAGTCCAAAATCATTTTTTTATCGTCAAGTATTTTAGGTGTGACTTCTAAACCTAAAACAGCTTGTTTAAATTCTATTGTCGTTGCACCATTATTACCACTTGATACTTCGTAAGGCACATCTGTTCCTTGTTTAATAGACGCCGTATTTTGATTGGCAGTTAATAAATTAGGGCTAGCAATAATTTCAAGTTGATTTTCCGATTCTAATGCTGACAGTTCTAAATTAAGTAAACTCCCAGAACGTTTTGCTAAGTTAAATCCTAACGTTGAAGTTGAATTAATCACACCAAGCCCAACATCAAACTTATCTAGTAATTGTGAGGATCCCCCCGCATATCCCCATTTAATACCAAGCTCATCCATACTTTCATCACTCATTGTGACAATATGTGCTGATATGTGGACTTGTGGCATAGGTTTATCAATAACTTCAACCAGTTTTTTAATCAGATCCAATTGCTTTGAAATGTCGGTGATGACTAATGAGTTTGTCCGTTTATCCATCACAACACTACCTCGTTCCGATAATAAGCCCTGCAGCTTAATGGCATCGATTAATGTAGTCAAATCGGCATGGTTAACGGCAATAGAAAGTGCTTTTAGTGCTTGTGTTTGCTCTTGTTGCTTCATCTCAGCTTGCCGTTTTTGTCTTAACTGTTCAGGATCGTCAGCTTTGGAAATGAATAATATATTCTCCTCTATTTTTGCCTGTAAATTTGCTGATCGAAGAGTGATATCTAAAGCTTTTTGCCATTCCACATCACGTAATTTAATAGTTTGCTTCACAGACAAATCATCAGCCATAACTAAATTTAATGCTTTACAGTCAGCCAAAGCCTGTAAAATGATAGCAATATCAGTTTGATAAAAATTAATTGAAACCTTGTTTGAGATGCTCAAATCAGATGATCGATCAGCCGTGATTTGATTGGCATCAATCTTGGTAGTCACGACTATCATTATCAACAGACCCAAACCGACAACCTTTAATTTTAATTTCACTTCATTTAAAATTTGATGAAAAAAACACATCATTTGTGTACTATTCATTTAATTGCATCATCCATTGCACTGTGTCATGACAATAGTTCGTAAGATTTGCCTGCCATATCATTTGATTATTTTGCAAAGATTGGATAAACCAAGGAAATAACACATGTGGCACAATATCATCGGTGATTGATAACCACTGATTTTCAGAATAAAGCCAAATTTGATGATAAGAATTATTCACCTGAGCTACTATCCCTTTAAATTGCCAGACTTTGATCTGCTTTAGTAAACTCTCTTGTTGTTCACTACACGTCACTTGTTGAGAAGGTAAAAAAGGATCACGATTTACTTCATTATCAGCGCGAGAAAAAGCACTAATCAATAATAAACATTGGGCTATAAAAAAGTTGATTTTCACTCCTTCTCCTTTTTGAACAATAACGTAAAAATAATTTGAAGATACGTTTCTTGATTGGTGATAGTTAAACTTTCAAAATCCAAATAAAAATATTCATTATTGAGTTCGGATAGAAAATGAATAAAATGACTAAAATTACCTTTAAGTCCAACTTCCCACCTAACACCCGTATCCGTTTGATGATATTTAAACATGTTTAATACCAATTGATTTTTCTCGATAAAATATGCGAGTTGATTTTGATTAATCACGCGTAATGCATGTTGTTTTCCTGCCTGATAACGCGCAATTTTTAGTTTCGATGATGCAATTTGTTGCAACTGTTCTTGGTATAACGCACGCTGTTTTATTGACTCATTTTGTATATCCTCAATTAAAACTAAATAGCCTATTAAAAACGCAATAATAGGAAATAAAATGCAAATTAAATATTGTTGCCAAAATGGTCTATAAAAAAAATCATTATTCATGTAGCTTTAAATCCATATCAAACAATAAACTTTGATTATCATTACTGATCGTTTTAACGTGTCCTTGTTCAATAAGGTCTTGCTGTAATAAATTTAAATTAAAGTCTGTAATATCTTTATAGTTGAAGCTATGTCCTAATAAACTCACTTTATTGGGGGTATAAGTAAACGAGGTCAACCAAATATTTTGTGGTAAAAGCTGTGAAATCAATAATAATGTCCATTTGATTTGCTGTTGACTCGGTGAAGGATCGGGCTTATATGTTGAAAGCTGATGAGCTAAGTTTTGTTTAATTATTTGTTGCTTAGAACATTGTGTTAAATAATAATTTAATTCGCTGCTAACTTGCAGCCACCAATAACAAAATAGGCAACTCAAAATTCCAATTAAACTTAATGTAGTCATTGCTAAATAAAGTTTTTGTGATTTATGTTTTGACTGTCTCCAAGGTAAAAAATTGAATTTATACTGTTTAAAAACACAACCGATAAAACTCAACCGACAATGATGTTTTTTAAATAGCTCAACCCATTGATTCACATATTTACGATCACAAATCGCAACCATTAATTGTTTTTGTGATTTAGCCAAATAAACAAAATCAAAAAACGCGTGACTGGCTGGCATTTCAAACAGTTTATAGATAGAGGCTTCAACATATAGAAGTATTTCATTTAAATTTAATTTAACTTGGGGAAGTTCAAGTTTAGTGGATTGAATATAATCTTCATGCAAATTTAATTCAAAAGAAGCAAGTGTAGGTAACTTTTCTTGTAATGCACTGAGCAATAGGTCAATATCAACAAAATTCTGATAAGGATATTCCATTAAATCTTCAGACAATGAAGCTGTTAATCGATCCCGGTTGTTTATTACTTTATATCGTATGATTGATGGCTCAACAAACATAACCACTCGATATTTATTTATAATCTTCATCAATTAGCAGCTCATGTAATTTAATTTTCATGACTCAATCATAAGCATCATTGCCAAAATAAAAATCGCAAATACGTGTTTTTGTGAAGTATCATCCAAAAAATGTTTAAATTTAAACCGAACAAGGCTATTTTTGCAGAAATATAAAAAAAAAGGTTGACTGAAATAAGACGTGCCTTATAATGCACATCCACACGGTAAGGGTGATTAGCTCAGTTGGGAGAGCACCTCCCTTACAAGGAGGGGGTCACTGGTTCGAACCCGGTATCACCCACCAATCTTTACCGTGACGTTTTAGAAATAAAACATTTGGGGTGATTAGCTCAGTTGGGAGAGCACCTCCCTTACAAGGAGGGGGTCACTGGTTCGAACCCGGTATCACCCACCACTTTTAGCAGTTTTCTATATGGGTTGTTAGCTCAGTCGGTAGAGCAGCGGACTTTTAATCCGTTTGTCGAGCGTTCGAATCGCTCACGACCCACCATCTTTTTTCATTGCGATTCAAGTTTATTTTAATAACTATAGAGTGACCATGAATACACTCGCATTCGACAAATCTGTTTGGAATCAATTTTTCAACACTACGTGCTAATCTTGAAAGATTAAATGCACGACTTAGCAAATTTATTTTAAATAATTCAAATAAATGTTATCAACAAATAAACGATGAATTATCAATCATCAATCGAATTTGGTTGGTCTAATTTGCAAAAAACACGTACGTAACTAATCGATAAGCAATATAAAACATCACAGCACCGACAATACAGTCCAAAATTACCCACATTCTTTTTTGTTTAAATAAAGGGGTAAGTAATCTTGCCCCATAGCCAATGCTGAAAAACCAGATAAAAGAAACACAAACAGCACCAATCAAAAAAGCCAATTTTTGTTGACTGTTTAACGTGCCCGCAATACCGCCAACAATGACAACGGTATCCAAGTATACATGTGGATTAAGTAAAGTGACGGCCAAGGTTGCCATTACAACTTTTACCCGGCTAGTATTATCGGTACTTTGCGATTCTATTTGCATGCTACTCGTACCATTAATCGCACTTTTAAATGCACCAAAACCATACCAAATTAGAAAAAGCGCGCCCAATATTGCCAATATATTGGTAATTAACGGATTACGACTAATAAACGTACCAAGACCTAAGATACCAATAGACATTAAGGCAAAATCACAGACAAAACAAATGGCTGATACATAAAAGATATGGTTTTTTAATAATCCTTGTTTTAAAACAAACAAATTTTGAGCGCCAATAGCAATAATTAAGCTGGCTGAAATTAACGCACCGTTTACTATTTCTGAAAGCATGGTTATAACACCTAATTAAAAATGAAGGTATTATTATATAATCATGTGCTACAATCAAGTTGTTATATCCGTTGAAGAAAATCGATTAACTGTCTTGGTTATTTTGTTCTAACCAAAGCGGTTGATTGCGATTTTTATTCAAGTAGAGCATGACAGTGCCAATAGCTAACCAAACTGCGCCAACAATTTTTGCATCGTTATCAATATGCGTTAATACCGGTAATAATACTACAATACCAGCAATAGGCACTAAGATATCAAAAACCCAAGAAAGCCATCCTTTAGAAGCTTTTTTGAATTTGAAATAACCAATTACTGCAACATGTAACATTATAAAGGCAGTTAATGCACCGACATCAACAAATGAGACTAAAGTAGGCAGCCCCTTATCATTATTTGCCGCAATAACAACTAAAACTAAATTAAAGATCGCCGCAAATAAAATTGCAACAGTTGGCACACCACTTTTTTGACCAACTTTGGCTAAAAATGAAGGTAAACGTTTATCTCGTCCCATACTATATAATAAACGACTTGCCGCAGCCTGCCCAACCATTGCCGCAAATGATGCACCGATCGCTTTCATTAAACTTAATGACCATCCTAACCATACATTAATTTCGTGATTAACAATGTCATAATAAGCTTTACCTTTTAGTTCAGGATGACTATTTAAATAATCTGCACTATAGGGATTAAGTAAAGCACCAACATAAATTTGTACTACAAATAAAGCACCCGCTAAAACTAAACAGCAGATAATCGCTCTACTCACTATGTTACGTTGACCACTATTTTCTTCAGAAAAAGTAGCAATTGCATCAAAGCCTAAATAAGATAAAACTGCGATAGACACCGCATTAAATAATTTGCCCCAAGTAAATAACTCACCACCAATAAAAGGATGTAACCAATTGCGGCTAATATCACTATTTGCGATAATCCAAATACCCACCAATAACACAGCAAATAGGATAATAATTTCAAGAATTAAGATAATTAATGTGATTTTTGCTGATTTTTTAACCCCAATTAAATTTAATGTTGTGGTAATCACGACGGCTAAACAAGTCCAGATCCATACAGGCACTTCGGGAATCAATGCATTGAGTGATATACCACTAAATAGATAAGCAACAGCAGGAATAAACATATAATCAAGTAGCAATAACCAGCCAACTAAAAAACCAGCATTGGGATGAATACCAACAGAACAATAGGCATAAACTGCGCCGGCATGTGGTAAAGCACGAGCCATTCTAGCATAAGAATACGCGGTAAAAGCCATAACGAAAGTAGCGACAATATACACTAAAGCAATGGCACCATCACTGATCGCGTATAACACACCAAATAATCCTACTGGTGCTGCTGGACCAATAAAAAGCAATCCCAAAATCACTAAATCTCGGAATCGCATATTTTTCTTTAACTGCTGCATAATCATACTCTTATTACATTTCATTCAACAAAATAGAATGTTATACGATTAATGCAAAACAGACTAAGATCAGCTAGTTATTAGATTATAATTATAAGTTATATAAAATAGTTAACGTTGCTCTCTAATCTCATAGGTATAAGACATTTTGGCTGTTTTACCTAACATAATTGAAGCACTGCAATATTTTTCTGACGCAAGCTTTACCGCTTTTTCAACGCTTTCATTGTCAATATTTACACCGGTAATCACAATATGGAAATTAATTGAGGTGTAAACCTTGGGTGAAGATTCTGCCTGCGTTTTATCAATATCAATCCAAAGATCACGCACATCTTTTTTATTATTTTTTAAGATAGCGATAATATCATAAGCCATACAGCCAGCAGCACCGTGCAGTAAAAGTTCCATTGGACGAGCACCACGATTACGACCTCCGTGCTCAATGCCTCCATCCATGACCAATGAGTGGCCACTTGCGGTTTCACCTAAAAAACCAAAATCATCAATCCACTTTAAACGATCTTTCATTATTTCACTCCTTTCAATATAAAATTGTCATAATATTTTGTGACTTCTTTTGAATTACTCAATAACATAAGCTTTTTTGATCATTATGTCATCTTTTAGCGTATTAGATTGTGATTAAACTCATTGCTAATATTTGATTATTTACTCTTTGATAGATTGCTACCATTCAAATATGTCAGGTACAATAACCAGCCAATGAGAAAAATAATCGACACTGTTGTTAAAATAATTAACCCAGTGATCAATTTATCTAATTAACAAATGGAAAAGTGATTAGTTTTACGTTAATCACTATAAGGACTTAAAATGCTTGTTGAATTTGTTATTTTCATCTGTATTGGCGCATTTGCCGGTTTGCTGGCTGGCATGTTCGGTATTGGTGGTGGTGCATTAATCGTTCCTGCTTTGATTTTTACACTTGACCATTTCAATTTTGGTAACAACTGGATCAACCATATTGCAGTTGCTTCATCATTAGCAACAATCATTGGTACGAGTTTATCATCGAGTTGGTTGCAAAATAAAAACCATAATATTCAATGGTCTGTGTTAAAGAAAATGGTATTGGGTTGCATTGTCGGTACAATAATTGGATCGTATATGACCCCTTATATTCCCGGTGTCTATCTTAGGTGGATCTTTATAGCTTTTCTGTTCTACATTGGCGGAAAATTTATTTTTAAGACCAGTAAAGTTAATCACAATCAAACCACTCAAACAATGAGTACAGGGAATAGTGTTTTTGTGCTTGTTGGTGCATTTATTGGTGTTTTTGCGGCATTAGTCGGCGTAGGTGGTGGTGTATTAGTGGTACCATTCTTGAAAAAATGTGGTATCGATATGCGTAAAGCCATTGGCACATCAGCGGCATTTACTCTGCCAGTTGCAATAGGTGGAACAATTGGGTATATCATTGCTGGCTGGAACATTCCAGAGCTTCCTCAATACAGTCTTGGATTTGTGTATCTACCAGCTGTATTTTCAATTATGCTAGCCAGTATACCCATGGCTAAAGTTGGTGTTCAAATAGCACAAAAATTATCAATTAATAAATTAATCAAGTATTTCGGCATTTTTTTATTACTGTTAGCATTAAAATTATTGGTATCTTCTCTGTAATGAAAATATAGCACTTATTAATAGTAACGAATAACGAGGATGGATAAAGATAAGATTAATTCCTTCTTAAAAATAAGGTCGCTAAAGCGACCTTTTTAATAAATTATCTATTTAACGCTATCTTGCCTCTTTAACAGCTAATCCTAATTGCCATACTGCCATCGCATAATGGGTACTGTGATTATAACGTGTTATGGCATAAAAGTTAGGTAAACCATACCAAAATTGATAACGATCCCCCATATCCAAGCGTAGTAAACTTGCTTCTTTGTAACCCTCTAAAGAACTTTGTGGTTTCAAACCAGCATTAGCTAAGGTTTCAATTGAATATTTAGTACTAAACCCAGTATCAAGTGATAAAGGCGCTTGACCATTCGCCATAACTGCCACTTTTTTGTCACGTTTCCAGCCATGAGCTTTAAAATAGTTAGCCACACTACCAATCGCATCGACAGGATTCCAAAGATCGGTATGTCCGTCACGATCAAAATCTACAGCATAATTTCGGAAAGCTGATGGCATAAATTGACCATATCCCATCGCGCCTGCAAACGATCCTTTCAAGTCAAAGGGATCGACACCTTCATCACGACACATTAACAAGAAATCTTCCAGCTCTTCAGAAAAATATTGCGCGCGTCTTGGATAATAAAAGGCGAGTGTAGATAAAGCGTCAATAATAGTTGTTTTACCCATTACTCGCCCCCAACCAGTCTCAACACCAATAATCCCAACAATAATTTCGGGTGGCACACCATATTCTTGGTAAGCGCGTTTCAAATCGGGTTCATACTTATTCCAAAAATCAACACCTTTAGGTATATTGCTATCAGTGATGAATTTATTTTTATACCGAATCCAGGCGCCATTTGGTATCGTTGATACACCTGTTTTTGGTGCTTGTTTATCCATCAAGTTAATCACCCAATCAAGTTTATTTGTTTGAGCAAGTACATTTCGCAATTGTTGGCGATCAAAACGATATTTATTGACCATTCGGTCGATAAATTTTTCTTTAGTAATTTCTAACGGACCGCTATTGGTTAGCGGTTGATTATGTTTTTGTTCTAGGTAAACACCGCCTTTAACATTCGCATGTCCTCGATGTTCTTGCATCGGTGTGGGTGAAGATTGCTTGTTACTTGTGCAAGCAGCAAGCAATAAAAGCATAGAAGCTACGATAACAATACGTTGCATAATTCATCCATATTTTGTTATTTAAAACAATAAGCAATATCCTAAAATTATTGGCGTTACTCAACAATATTAGGATTTGCTTTTCCTTCTGATATCTGTTGTATGTTATTTAAAGTTGTGTCAGATATATTTAATAATGCTTCTTGAGTTAAAAAAGCTTGATGCCCTGTAAAAATCACATTATGGCATGATGATAAACGTCGAAATACGTCATCTAAAATGACATCATTAGATTTATCTTCAAAAAAGAGATCTCGTTCGTTTTCGTAAACATCCATACCTAGCGCACCGATTTTGGTCTGCTTTAACGCTTCGATTGCAGCAGTAGCATCCAATAAGCCACCACGGCTGGTGTTGATAATCATTACGCCGTTTTTCATTTTGTTAAATGAATCTTTATTTAATAAATGATAATTTTCCGGTGACATTGGACAATGCAACGTGATGACATCTGATTTTGCATAAAGTTCGTCTAATTGAACATACTGAGCACCTAATTCGACAACGATATCATTTGGATAGGGATCATAAGCAAGAATATTCATGCCAAACCCTTTTAAGATGCGGATAACTGCTTGACCAATTTTACCTGTACCTATCACCCCCGCGGTGCGGTTGTGCATGTTAAAACCAGTTAAACCTTCCAGTGAAAAATTAGCATCACGGGTACGCTGATAAGCTTTATGAGTTCGACGATTGAGTGTCATCATTAACGCAACAGCATGCTCAGCAACTGCTTCAGGTGAATAAGCCGGTACTCGCACGACGGTAATACCCAATTTTTTAGCTTCAGCTAAATCCACATTATCAAACCCAGCACAGCGTAATGCGAGTATTTTAATACCATAATGGGCTAATTTTTGTAAAACTTGCTTATCAACTTCATCATTAACAAATACACATACGGCATCATAACCTTGGGCTGTAACTGCTGTTTTATGACTAAGTTTATGTTCATAGTATTCAATCTCAAAGCCATATTTTTTATTAGCAATCTCTAAATGTTCTTTATCATAATGTTTACTACTAAAAACCGCTATTTTGATTTTACCTTTCATACTAATTAACCTCTTTCAAATTTATGCAATGAATATCGTGATTATTTGTTTTGAATGTTTTTACTTTAAGTCTGTCCAAAAAGCGTTTAACTACCTAGATTAAGATTGTTATTAAAATAAGTCAAAACGAGTTAAAATTTTTACGTTTAGTCAATCTAGTCAGAGTAAAACGCTTTTTATTGGCTTTAACAATTATTTGTTATTAATGTGCTATGATAACACTTTGCAAAAAAACTAACCATTAATGTTAAATAATGAATAATACGCAAAACACCATCTTTAAAACCATTTTTACAACTAAAATGCTCATCTGTATTTTTACAGGTTTTGCATCTGGTTTGCCATTTTATTTATTACTACAACTTTTACCTGCGTGGTTAGAAAGCGAAGGAATAAATATTAAAACAATTGGTGCATTTTCTTTAACGCAAATGCCTTATATTTTTAAATTTGTTTGGGCCCCCTTTATGGATAATACCTCATTATTCCATTTAGGCAGACGCCGAGGCTGGATGCTAATATCGCAAATCATATTAGTTTTATCCATTAGTTTATTAGGTTTTTTATCGCCTTCACTCAATATTTGGCTCATTGCCACACTTTGTTTTATTATCGCGCTATTCTCGGCGACGCAAGACATTGCTTTAGATGCATTTAGAAGAGAGCTTTTACTTGATAATGAACTGGGTCTAGGGAATAGTATTCACACCAATGCCTACCGGGTTGCAGGACTCGTACCTGGATCACTATCGCTTATATTGTCTAGTTATTTAGCTTGGCATAGTGTTTTCATTATTACTGCGCTATTTATGATTCCAGCTATCATTATGACCTTATGGGTCAAAGAACCACTTAACCAACCAGTCAAAAAACATAATCTTGAAGCGATCATCATAAAACCATTTAGTGAGTTCATCACTCGTCAAGGTGTTAAAAATGCAATCATTATTTTAGCCTTCATATTTCTTTATAAATTGGGCGATAGTATGGCAACCTCTTTAGCTACACCTTTTTATTTACAAATGGGTTATAGTCGATTAGATATTGGTTGGATTGCTAAAAATGCATCTTTATGGCCGAGTGTTTTTGGTGCGTTAGTTGGTGGAATATTGATGATCAAAATTGGGATTAATCGAGCTCTTTGGGCTTTTGGCTTTGTACAGGTTATTTCTATTTTAGGCTTTGCTTGGTTATCGATTGAAGGGCCATTTACAACCATTACCGGTTATCAACAAATTATGTTAGCCATTGTTATAGGATTTGAAGCATTAGGGGTGGGATTAGGTTCTGCCGCATTTGTCGCGTTTATCGCGAAAACTACTAATCCACTTTATACAGCAACACAGTTTGCTTTATTTACAAGTATCGCATCAATTCCCAGAACATTGATAAATGCAACGACTGGCGTGATGGTCGAACATCTAGGTTGGACAACCTTTTTTACTTTATGTACGATTTTAGCCTTACCAGGTATGTTATTATTAATTAAAGTTGCACCATGGAATACACAACATTAGGAGAGAATATGGATCAATTAAATCAGGCCTTTGAATTTAGACATGCATGTAAAAAATTCGACATCAATAAAAAAATCAATGATATCGATATGGAATATATTCTAGAAGCAGCACGTCAATCTCCATCATCATTTGGCATGGAGCCTTGGCATTTTGTTGTGGTGAGCAATGATAAAATTAAAAAGCAATTACGTGCAATTTGTTATGATCAAGAACAAGTAACTAGCTGCTCGCATTACGTTGTTGCCCTTTATCGTAAGGCTAATAATTTTACATTACAAAGTGATTATTTACGTCGAACCATTGCTCGAACCTTACCGAATCCAGAGGATAAAACCGCTATCGACATTGCATGTCAATCTTTTATCAATTTTTGTAAACATGGACTCGCTGACGGTTTAACCCTCAATCACTGGTCAGAAATGCAAATCTATATAGCAAGCGCAAATATGATGACGGCTGCTGCTTTCAAAGGCATCGATTCCTGTGCAATAGGTGGGTTTGAGAGTGATAAAGTCATCAAAATTTTTGAAAATACAATTCCTCAATTCAGCGGCCAAGTATTTGGTGTTGGACTTTGTATCGCCTTTGGATATCGGGCTGATGAACCTAGTTCACCACATATTCGCTGGCCACTTACCGATATGACAACTTATTTACCTAATGACAAATAAGGCAGTAATTGCCTTCACTCGTCACTCGGCGAGATGAAGGGTAAGCCAACTAACATCATACTACCCTTTATTTCACTAAATTATATAGCGCTTCTGCATCAGAAGAAGCGCAATCTATTATAAACTCAATGCCTGATAAAATATTACCAAGTTGAGGATCATTAACCTGTTGTTGCACCGAATTTAACATTTGTTGTGCCCAACTAATTTTTGAAAGCACTGACTCGACTTTTTCTATAGTAGTATTATTCATCTTATATCCTTTTAGTTTATACGGGTAATCTAAACAGATAACCGGAATAAAGTCACAAAAAATTTAAAAGATTAATTTTAATCACTTAAAAAAAGAAATTAAACAAAATATAGTTTTAAAAATAAGAAAATAGTTTAAAAAAAATGAAAATATAAAGATAAACTTTGAAAATTACAACAATAAAAAATTATTGCGATAACCTATTACTGCAATAATCAATTTTTTTCATGACATGGATTGATAATGTTAAACTTATCAGTTATAAATTGCACAGCTTTGGTTGCTAATAGCCAGAATATTTAAATAATAAGGATAGTAATATGAAAACTAAACATGCTCGTTTATTAATACTTGGTTCTGGCCCTGCCGGTTACACGGCAGCCGTTTATGCTGCAAGAGCAAATTTATCACCAGTATTGATTACTGGCACACAAGAAGGTGGACAACTAACAACCACTACCGAAATTGAAAATTGGCCAGCTGGGGCACCGGAACTAACCGGTCCTGAATTAATGGTCAAAATGAAAGAACATGCAGAAAGATTTAATACAGAAATTATTATCGACCAAATTGATCGTGTTGATTTTAGCAAGAAACCTTACAAACTTTACGGTAGTGAAACTGAATATAGCTGTGATGCATTAATTGTTGCTACCGGAGCATCAGCACAATACTTAGGATTACCATCAGAACAAGCTTTCAAAAGTAAAGGCGTTTCGGCTTGCGCCACTTGTGATGGATTCTTCTATCGAAATCAAAAAGTTGCAGTCGTAGGGGGTGGTAACACTGCTGTAGAAGAAACACTTTATCTTGCCAATATTGCGAGTGAGGTACACTTAATACACCGACGCGATAGTTTTCGAGCAGAAAAAATATTAATGGATCGACTAAATGAAAAAGTAAAAGAAGGTAAAGTAATATTGCATACTCATCAAGTCGTGGATGAAATACTGGGTGACAATATGGGGGTAACAGGTGTTAGAATGCGTAGCACACAAGATAGCAATCTCACCGAGCAACTTTCTGTGATGGGCGTATTTATCGCTATTGGTCACAAACCCAATACCGCAATATTCGAAGGACAGCTTGAACTTAATGGTGGTTATATCAAAGTACAATCAGGCACACAAGGTAATGCAACGCAAACGAGTGTTGAAGGTATTTTTGCTGCAGGTGATGTGATGGATCATGTTTATCGACAAGCGATTACATCCGCGGGAACAGGTTGTATGGCGGCGTTAGATGCCGAGCATTATTTGGATAATTTAAAATAAAAATAAAATTTCATGTCTTTAGATAAACAACGTCAAACCTATCTACTTAGTTGGTTAAAACAGCACGCAAAACTACATAAAGCTGATTTGCGTGCTTCACTATTAACTGGCCTTTTACTCACTATTTTGATCATTGTTCAAGCAGCGCTATTGGCTATTATTTTGCAAAAATTAATTATTGAACAACGTAATTTAAATAAAGTACTGCCCTATTTTTTAGCGCTCGTCATTACCTTTCTAGCGCGTGCTGCATTGATTTATTTTCGTGAAAAAATCAACTTTTCATTGGCTACAAAAATTCGCAAAAACATTCGACACCAGCTTATCAATCAACTTGAATTACTAGGCCCGGCTTATCTGAATCAGAGCACTACAGGTGCTTGGAGCACTTTACTCATTGAACAAGTTGACAAGCTGCACGATTTTTTTGCTCGTTATCTGCCTCAAATGCGGCTAGCGAGTATGGTTCCTATATTAATTTTCTTTGCTATTTTACCGTTCAACTGGGCTGCGGCAGGTATATTACTATGTACAGCCCCACTTATTCCTATCTTCATGATTTTAGTTGGAATGGGGGCTGCCGATATTAATCGTCGCCATTTTAAAGCACTCGCTTACCTTAGTGGGCATTTTTTAGATCGCCTAAAAGGACTAGCAACCATTCGGTTATTCAATCAAGGTGATAAACAAGCCAAACAAATAACCCAAGCATCTGAAGATTTTCGCATCAAAACCATGCAAGTATTAAAAGTAGCATTCTTATCCTCTGCGGTATTAGAATTTTTCACTTCAATATCAATTGCAATTGTTGCAGTCTATTTTGGTTTTTCTTATCTAGGTGAATTTAATTTTGGTTCATACAATAGCACAGTGACGTTATTTGCAGGCTTTTTTGCGCTTATCTTAGCGCCTGAATATTTTCAACCACTACGCGATCTTGGCACATATTATCACGCCAAAGCAGAAGCGATTGCAGCAGCCGATAATATCGAAACATTTTTAAGCCAACAGCAACCAAAACAAGCAAGTCATAACTTACAAACCAATATTGAATTTAAGCAAACATTACAGACGATTAAAGCAACTAATTTAATCGTCATGTCTAGCGAAGGCTTGCCTATTGTAGGGCCTTTAACTTTCACGCTAAAGGCACCGTTCAATCTAGCTTTGATAGGAACCAGTGGTGAAGGCAAAACGTCATTAATGAATGTATTATTGGGCTTTTTACCCTACCAAGGATCGCTAACCATTAATGATATTGAATTTAGCCAAATAGAGATTAAAACATGGCAACAACAAATTAGTTGGATTGGTCAAAATCCTTACTTAATTAATGGCACTGTGCGCGAAAACATTTTACTGGGTAAACAAAATGCATCAGACCAAGAACTCGAAACCGTCATAAAAAAAGCGCAATTACTAGATGTTATAGCCAAATTGCCCTCTGGTATAGATACACAAGTAGGGGAAGATGCAGTGAGACTATCAGTTGGGCAAGCCCAACGTATAGCGTTAGCTAGAGCAATGTTAAAACCGTGTCAATTATTGATTCTTGACGAACCCACAGCCAGCTTAGATAAGCAAACGGTACAGCAAATTGATCAACAACATATTGCGATCAACACGATTACCATTACTCACCAAAATGAAGATATGCAACAGTATGATCAAATATGGCAATTGTCACAGGGAAAACTACAGAGTATTAACGGCAAGGAGCATGCATGTTAGCCATTTTACGCCCCTATATTGCACTGTATAAACACTATTTTTGGCAAATTATTTTGGGATTATCACTGTCTATACTGACGTTATTTGCCAGTGTTTTTTTATTATCTTTATCCGGTTGGTTTTTAGCCTCAACAGCGGTAGTTGGTGTTGCAGGTTTGTATACGTTTAATTATATGTTACCGGCGGCAGGTGTACGTGCGGCAGCAATTACACGAACAGCTTCACGCTATATGCAACGCTTAGTGGATCATAACACGACCTTTAAAATTTTAGCGTATTTAAGAACGTTGGCCTTTAAAAAAATATTGCCGCTAAGTGCTAATCAATTAGCGCATTATCAAAAAGCTGACTTACTTAATCGTTTTATTGTTGATATTGATGCACTAGATCATCTTTATTTAAAATTATTTTCACCAATTGTAACGGCATTAGTCATGATTGTGCTGCTATTTATTGGATTAAGTACCATTAATCTACCCATTGCATTAATCATTTGTATTATACTTACGGTAACCCTACTTGCTGTGCCCATTATTTTTTATTATGCTGGTAAGCAATTGGGTGAACAGCTAGCTCAGCAACAAAGTGAGTATCGATCGCTGTTAATCAATTATTTACAAGGGCAAGCTGAGCTCACTTTATTTAACGCACAATGCCGTTACCGAATTAAACTAGATGAACTTGAATCTAACTGGCTTTACAACCAACAACGTCAATCAACCTTAGTGGCATTATCAACCGCACTGGTTATACTAATTGCAGGCTTTCTAACATTACTGGTGCTTTGGCTCATAACCCAATATACCTTATCACCGCTCGTTGCATTATTTGTATTTGTTTGCCTTGCCAGTAACGAAATTGTAATGCCAATTCCAGGGGCATTTATCTTTTTAGGTCAAGTCATTGCCTCGGCAAAACGTACAACGAATATTCTCAACCAAACACCCGATATACAGTTTGTTGAACATGGCAAAACAATTGATTTAAATTCAGCGAAATTACAATTTGATCACATAAATTTTAGTTATCCAAATCAACCTTTTGCGATATTAACCCATTTTTCATTAACGGTTGAAGCTGGAGCACATGTAGCATTAGTGGGTAAAACCGGTTGCGGCAAATCAACATTACTAAGTTTAGTCACGCGTAGCTGGCAACCCAATTCTGGTACTATTTTTATTAATAACACGCCTATCGAACAACTCGATGAGCCAACTTTGCGCAAAGTCATTGCCGTTGTACCCCAAGTTATCACTATTTTTAGTGATAGCCTTCGTCAAAATCTACTTATTGGTAATGACCAAGCATCAGATAAGCAATTAAAAGAGGTATTACATCAAGTCGAACTGGACAAACTACTTGCAACCGAACAAGGATTAGATTTACCCCTTGGACAAGGTGGACGAACATTATCGGGAGGCGAAATTCGACGAATAGGTATCGCAAGAGCTTTACTCCACAACTCGCCTTTGATCTTGATGGATGAACCAACTGAAAGTCTCGATCAACAAACCGAACAGCAGATAATTCAATTAATTAAACAGACATGTGCTGGAAAAACGTTACTTATGGTTACTCATCGTTTAACCAATAATCCATTATTTGATCGGGTTATTACACTTTAAGTTATAGTTACATTTCCCTACTCCCCAATGATCACAACGTTTATTGGGGATAGCTAGTGATTGTTAAGTGAGTAAACGGCTAAATTAATTTTGCTACCAAAAGTTCGGCGTATTATCACCACCATTCTATTTAAAAAATATGCTATAATGACGCTTTATATTTAACAGTAGAGAGATTATTTTGCAACAATCGTTACAAGATTTTATTATTGATAAAATTGATGATCTAAAAGGCAAAGACATTGTTACCCTAGATGTGCGAGGCAAATCAAGTATTACAGATTATATGATTATCTGTACTGGTACGTCTAATCGTCACGTTGCCTCAATAGCTGGACATTTACTCGATGAAGCAAAAAAACAAGGATATTTGGTCTTAGGTAGTGAAGGTCAAAATGATGCAGATTGGGTAGTGGTTGATATGGATTCAGTTATCGTACATATTATGCAGGAACAAAGCCGACAACTATACGAACTGGAAAAACTGTGGAGTTAATCTAGTGAAGATTCAACTTATTGCTGTTGGCAACAAAATGCCTCATTGGGTTACAACAGCTTTTGATGATTATTGTTCCCGCTTTCCTAAAGATATGCCTTTAGAACTAATTGAAATTCCTGCCGGTAAGCGCACCAAAAATGCGGATATTGTCCGCATTTTAGATAAAGAGGGTGAAATGATGTTAAATGCTTGCGGTAAAGGTAATCGCATTGTCACACTCGATATTCCTGGTAAAGCATATACAACACACAATTTAGCTCAACAATTAGAGCGCTGGAAAACCGATGGTCGCGATGTGAGCTTACTGATTGGTGGTCCTGAAGGTCTTTCTCCTGCATGTAAAATTGCAGCTGAACAGAGTTGGTCACTTTCTCCACTTACTTTACCCCATCCACTGGTACGGGTAATTGTTGCCGAAAGTTTATATCGCGCTTGGAGCTTGACCACCAATCACCCTTATCATCGTGAATAATCGTCATTAGGAAAATAAAATGAGCGAAATTATTTTAGATTTGCAAATCGCAAGTGAAGAAACTGACAACCTACCGAGCGAAACACAAATAATGCAGTGGTTAGATGTGATTTTACCACAATTTATGGATCAAGCAGAAATTACCATCCGCATTGTTGACCAAGCTGAAAGCCAACAGCTAAACAATACTTATCGCCATAAAGATAAACCGACTAATGTATTATCTTTTCCATTTGAATCACCGATTGAAATTGATGTGCCACTATTAGGCGATTTAATCATATGTAAGCAGGTGGTAGAAGCTGAAGCGCAAGAGCAACATAAATCACTAACTTCACATTGGGCGCATATGATTGTTCATGGTTGCTTACACCTATTAGGTTATGATCATATCCTTGACGAAGAAGCCGAAGAAATGGAAAATATTGAAATAGACATTATGCGGCAATTAGGCTTTGATAATCCTTATCAAGCAATTGACTAATGTAAGCATTTAGTTAATATAACTATCTACCACAACTAATTAAACAATAAATCAAAACAAAGGAAGAGAGCAAATGAGTGATGATAATCACCGGAGAACCAAAAAAGGGTTTACACTATGGTTAAGTCAGTTATTTAATTCAGAACCAAAAGATAAAGAAGAACTGATCGAAGTTATCCGCGAAGCAGAAGAAAACGAACTCATCGATCCTGATACGCTTGATATGATTGAAGGTGTGATGGATATTGCAGAACAACGCGTTCGTGACATTATGATTCCCCGCTCTCAAATAATCACAATCAAAGACAATTACACGCTTGATCAATGTTTAGATATCATTTCTGAACATGGACACTCTCGTTATCCTGTGATCAGTGAAGATAGAGATCACATCGAAGGTGTGCTACTTGCCAAAGATTTACTGATTTTTATTCGCCAAGGTGTTGCTGATTTTGATTTAAAAAAAATCCTACGACCAACGGTCATTGTGCCCGAAAGTAAACGTGTTGACCATATGTTGAAAGAGTTTCGTATGCAGCGTTACCATATGGCAATGGCCATTGATGAATTTGGTGGTATATCAGGACTGGTTACTATCGAAGATATTCTAGAGCTGATTGTTGGTGATATCGAAGATGAATACGATGAAGTCGAAGATCGTAATATTCGTCGTTTATCTCAATCCGTTTATACCGTCCGAGCGCTTACACCTGTTGAAGACTTCAATGAAATTTTTGCAACTTCATTTAGTGATGATGAAATGGATACCATTGGTGGACTGGTTATGCAACACTTCGGTCGTTTACCGTTACGCGGCGAAAGTATCTTGATTGATGGCTATCAATTTAAAGTGACGATAGTCGATCGCCGGCGTATCATTCAATTACATGTAACAATCCCTGAAGGTGCAACTATACCTAATTTAGAGCTACCAGAAAATGCTTAAACACCTTTTCCTAAGTTTAATTTTGGGGGGCATAGCTGTTTTTAGTTATGCGCCTTTTCATATTTGGCCGTTAGCTTTTATCTCATTTATTGGTCTATTATGGTTAATTGCTGACAAATCCAGAAAACAGGCCTTATTGATAGGGTTAACTTGGGGGATAGGTTATTTTGTTGGTGGCGTGCATTGGATTTATATCAGTATCAAACAATATGGTGAATTACCCACCGCAATGGCTATTGTCATATTGGGACTATTAATTGCCTATTTATCGCTTTATCCAATGCTCTTTGCACTGTTATTAAGAACGCTGGATCGCTATGCTCCTGCCTTTTCTTTTAAACAACTTGTTATTACTGCACCTGTAATTTGGCAATTTAGCGAATTTCTACGTGGCTATATTTTAACAGGATTTGCTTGGCTAGAGCTTGGATATAGCCAACTAGATAGCCCTTTGCGTGCATATTTTCCTATTATTGGTATAGAAGGGGTTAACTTAATTACTAGTATTATCTGTGGATTAATACTTTATATTTTACACCAATTGCGCTCCAAGGTTCATAAAAAGCACGTGCTTGGTGCGATAATTGCACTAATAGCGATCTTTATTGCACCAATTTCACTCAAAGATATTAATTGGACAACTGTAGATCAGAATCGTATAGCCAACTTTTCGTTAATCCAAGGCAATATTCCACAATCATTACGTTGGAATAGTGAACAATTGGAAAGCACGTTAAAAACTTATTATCAACTCACACAACAATCTTTAGGCAAAGATAAAATCATCATCTGGTCAGAAGCGAGCATCACTGACTTCGAAATAAATCAACAACCCTTTTTATATTATTTAGATAACCAAGCGAGAGCTAAAGGTTCCGAAATAGCGGTGGGTATTATTGATTACCGTTTAAAAAACGCTGAAGACCAAGCTAACGGTGATATTTACAATACGCTCTTAGTGTTAGGAGGTAAAGAAGCTTATCAGTATCCTACAACCAATCGTTATCAAAAACATCATTTAGTCCCTTTTGGTGAATTTATTCCGTTAGAATCTGTACTTGAACCGATTGCCGCATTGCTAGACATTCCTATGTCATCAATGAAACAAGGCGATAAAAAGCAACCCCAATTAACAATGCAAGGATTTAAATTTACAACGGCAATCTGCTACGAAGTGATTTTATCTAATTATATATGGCATAACTTCCAACCTGATACTGACTTTTTACTGACTGTATCAAATGATGCTTGGTTTGGTGATAGTATTGGGCCAAAACAACATCTACAAATGGCACAAGCAAGAGCATTAGAGTTTGGCAGACCCTTAATCCGTAGTACCAATAATGGCATAACTGCAATTATTGATAAAAAAGGCTATATTATTCAACAAATACCTGCATTTACTGAAGGTGTGTTAAATGCAACATTATCCCCAACCACTGGTTTAACCCCTTATGCAAAATGGGGAAATCTACCTTATTATGTTCTTATCCTATTCATGTGTATTATCACTTTTATAAAAAAACGTTCATAATTTAATATACTGGCATAATTATTGCTTAAATTAAATTGAGTTCCAACTAAAACCTGAGGCTTCATTAATTGCTAAAAATGCAAAATATCAATTAATGTATCTAGCTCCAATAATCTATAAATAAACAGTAAAAAGTACTTTTATGCTAAAAAATAAGTTATAATATACGCCCTTTGTAAAAATATTAAATAAATTTAATATGATACAAAATAAACAGTAGGAGATGACTATGAACAAAAAAACAAAATTAACCAAATTAGTTTTATCATTTGCAATGTTAGGTCTAATGGCTGGAACTGCAGTTGCAGAAGAACTCAGTGGCACATTAGCTAAAATCAAAGAAAGTGGTGTGATTGTTGTTGGTCATCGCGAATCGTCAATTCCGTTTTCCTACTACGGTGATAATCAAGAAGTTATTGGTTATTCGCAAGATTATTCTAATTTAATTGTCGATGCAGTTAAAAAAGAACTTAATTTACCAAATCTTAAAGTAAAATATTTACCAGTTACGTCTAAAACACGTATTCAACTACTAAATAACTACACTTATGATTTTGAATGCGGTTCGACAACGAATAATCTTGAACGTCAAAAAACTGTCGATTTTTCAGATAGTATTTTTATTGTTGGTACGCGCTTTTTAGTAAAAGCGGACAGTAATATTAAAAGTATTGAAGATCTTAAAGGCAAAAATGTGGTTACCACTGCCGGCACAACGTCTGAAATTCGTTTAAATCAAATCAATGCTAAAGAAAACCTAGGTATTCGTATTATTACCCCTAAAGATCATGGTGATGCATTTAATGCGCTTGAAACAGGACGTGCTGAAGCATTTTTAATGGATGATGCGTTACTTGCTGGGGAACGTTCGCGTGCAATAAAACCAAATGATTGGAAAATTGTTGGCGAACCATTATCTTATGAATCTTATGGCTGTATGTTAAGAAAAGGTGATGTTCAATTTAAACAATTAATGGACAAAACTATTTCTGACGCACAAAAATCAGGAAAAGCACTTGAATCTTACAACAAATGGTTCACTCAACCTGTTCCACCAAAAGGCGCCAACATGGCACTTGAAATTTCACCAAAAATGGTTGAGCTATTTGCAAATCCTAATGATAAAGCATTAGATTAATACTATTCTTATCTTTCTAATCCATGTACTAAATGTATTAACATTTAGTACATAACCTAAATTAGTGAATTAAATATATTATGAGTTTTAATTGGACACTATTTTTTGAACCCACCCCTTATGGTGATGGGATTTACTTAAACTGGCTATTAGATGGCATCTTTGTGACAGTGTCGTTAGCTGTGACCGCTTGGATCATTGCCTTTGTGTTAGGATCTTTGGTCGGGATATGCCGAACACTTGACAATAAGTTTCTTAATAACTTTGCGGCAAGTTATATTCAGCTGTTTCGTAATATTCCATTACTTGTACAGATGTTTTTATGGTATATGTTATTTCCAGAAATTTTAACAGGTAGCTTAAAAACATGGTTTATATCTGGCTTATCGCCAAATGTCAGCTCTTTTATCACAGCAGCAATTGCTTTAGGATTATTTACTTCAGCACGTATCGCAGAACAAGTAAGAACAGGTATTCAGACTTTACCTAAAGGTCAACGTTATGCGGCTATCGCACTTGGATTAACGAATCGTCAAGCATACATATACATTCTATTACCTAATGCTTATAGACGTATAATTCCACCATTAACCTCAGAAATGACGAATATCATTAAAAATTCATCTGTGGCGTCAACTATTGGGCTAATCGATCTCATTGGTCAAATTGATCGCATTAATGAATCGACTAATAGTATTGTGGAGATACTTTGTGGCGTCACTATTGCATTTATGTTAATCAATTATGCAGTACTGACTATTATGCGAATTGTTGAAAAACATACGCGCTTACCTAACATGAATCATGGAGGATAAAATGCAGTTATTCGATTGGATTGCTAATATACCTTCATTAGTATCAGACAACTATCATCTTTTATTAAGTGGTTTATGGTTGACCACAAGAATTACACTCAATGCGGTCGTTTTTGGCATTGTTTGGGGAACAGTGCTTGCATTAATGCGTTTATCAAATAACAAAATACTTAACATATTTGCTAAATGCTATGTGAATTTATTTCGTTCCATCCCACTACTTTTAGTACTGTTATGGTTCTATTTAGCGCTTCCGCAAGTTATTAAATATGTATTTAACTTACCACCTTATGCCGATGTTCGCGTTGTATCAGCAATGATTGCCTTTGCTTTATTTGAAGCAGCTTACTATTCAGAAATTATTCGCGCAGGTATTAACGCTGTCGCTAAAGGCCAATATCACGCTGCTTACGCACTCGGTATGACCAAAGCGCAAGCAATGCGATTAATCATTTTACCGCAAGCATTTAGATCAATGGTACCGCTATTACTCACTCAAGGTATTATCTTATTCCAAGATACATCTTTAGTTTATGTCATGAGCTTGATTGATTTATTTGGCGCAAGTGTGACACAAATCGGCAACGTGCAAGGTGGCACGGTAAAATATTCTATGATTATTTTTGCAGCAGCAAGTTATTTTATAATTTGTTTTACTGCTTCACGTTTAGTTAATTATTTCAAAAAAGGGATAAATCGATGATCTCCTTAGAAAATGTATCAAAATGGTATGGACAATTTCAAGTATTAAAGAACTGCTCAACAAAAGTGGGAAAAGGCGAAGTAGTCGTTGTTTGTGGCCCATCTGGCTCAGGAAAATCAACACTAATTAAAACTGTAAATGGTTTAGAACCTGTACAAAAGGGTAAAATTATTATAGATGGCACAGAAATCACGGATAAATCGACCAACCTAGCTAAACTTCGATCTAAAGTAGGCATGGTGTTTCAGCATTTTGAATTATTTCCCCATTTAACAATATTAAAAAACTTAACCCTTGCTCAAATCAAAGTATTGGGAAGAGCAGATGAAGAGGCGCGTGAAAAAGCTTTAAATCTATTAGAACGTGTAGGTTTACTGGCGCATGCAGATAAATACCCTGCTCAGCTTTCTGGTGGACAACAGCAACGAGTAGCAATTGCCCGTGCACTTTGTATGGATCCTATTGTTATGTTATTTGATGAACCAACATCTGCACTCGATCCTGAAATGGTTAATGAAGTGTTGGACGTTATGGTAGAGTTAGCTTATGAAGGTATGACTATGATGGTAGTGACACATGAAATGGGCTTTGCTCGTAAAGTTGCACATCGTGTTATCTTTATGGATGCAGGTGAGATCATCGAAGACACCTCAAAAGAGCAATTCTTTACTAATCCACAATCAGATCGTGCTAAAGACTTTTTAGCAAAGATTATTCATTAATTATCATCATAAAAATAAACAGCACTTGGTTAATATAGCAAGTGCTGTTTACCTAGATTACTGCTTATCATCTACATAAAAAAAATTATGTAGATAAATCATTCTTCATGATGCATTAACAACGTTTATTTTTATCTAGTTAGTTTGACAAAAAACCTTCACTAAAATTGATGAGTTATCATTGCAAGTCAAATATTGCCAGTAATGAGATATATCTAAATAGCTTAACAATAAATAAGGATTGATTTAAGAAAATAATAAACTATGCACCATCAATTTGGTATTTTAAAAATGCATAACAAATTATTCCAGAAGCTATGTCTAGACTACCTAAATTATCCTACCCGCTAATTATATTTACGAACTTAAACAGCTTAGCGCTATTATTGACTAAAACAATTAGCAAACTTTTTAGACTAAAAACGTTACCATCACTATGTTATGGGCAAGTATTTTCTATTTGTTGAGCTAACCCACTTTCACGATGTATTTGACTTTTGACGGAAAGCGCTAAAATTTGAGTATCGGCATAAATCGATACAGTTTTTTTAGCTCGCGTAATTGCAGTATAAAGTAAAGAGCGATTGAGTAATGGTGAATAATCAGTTGGCAATATAATATTTACATCATCAAATTCTGAACCCTGTGATTTATGAATAGTCATTGCATAAGCCGTTTCATGCTCAGGTAACCTGAAGGGTGAAAACCCTTTGATTGAACCATCAGCAAAAGGAAAATAAACACGTAATTTACTACTATCATGCTCAGCAGGTAGGGCTATGCCAATATCACCATTATATAACCCTAATGCGGCACTATTACGTAAAATCATAATAGGACGGCCGATATACCATGCTTCTTTATTTTTTATGTGAATTAACTTATGGTTAGCTAATAGAGATTCAATTTGTGAGTTTAAGCCGCTAACACCGAACATTCCTGATCGCAAAGCACAAAGCAGGCGATAGTTGGCAAACTTAGCTAAAATGGACATAATATCATTATCACCACTAGACTTTATTGCCTTTAAATAATCTGAATAATGTTTAACACTTTCATTTAAAATAGACTGATAGGTCTGTTTTGATGTTAAATTATAGAAATGAATGTCATTAAATTCATCATTCCTGAGCAGTGCTTTTACCTTGCTAACACTGCCCTCTTTTACCGCATTAGCCAATACACCAATACCTGAGGTTTGATCAAATCGGTAACTTTTTTGTAATAAGCATATACTATCGGTAATTGTTGCAACTTTCTGCTCACTCGGCACAACATAACCGGTTAATTGCGTTAGCTCCTTGGCGCGTGAAGGGCTATAGCCTTTACCAATAAAAGCGCAAAGATCACCAAATACCGCGCCAGCCTCAACCGATGAAAGTTGGTCTTTGTCTCCTAATAGAATTAAACGTGCCGCAACGGGTAATGCATCAATCACTCGCGACATCATATTAAGATCAACCATTGATGCTTCATCAATCACCAATACATCAACGTGAAGAGGATTTTGTTTATTATAATGAAATGAACGATTATCTGCTTTAGCGCCCAATAAACGATGTAAAGTAATGGCTTCTGCCTTAATATTAATTTTTTGATTAACAGGCAATTGTGCTATGGCTTGGCTAAGTGATTCTGTTAACCTTGATGCAGCTTTCCCCGTTGGAGCAGTTGCAACAATGCGAGAATTAGGATTGGTTAACAAAATGCCAGCTAATATTTTAGCCACTGTTGTGGTTTTACCGGTACCAGGTCCACCCGAAATAATAGCCACTTTACGCGTTAACGCCACTGCCACAGCGATTTTTTGCCAATCAATGGACGCCGATCGTTGAGTAAATAATTGATCTAAAATCGTAATTAAATCAGCCTGTGATGCTAATTGTTGTTCAAATGAGGAATAATTAAAATAAGATGCAACTTGCTTTTCATCTAGGTACATACGTTGAAAATAGAGTCTATTATCAATAAATACAAGCGGTGAAAGCAACGTGCCGTCGCTGATTATCTGATTATTTTGTGCTTGCAAAATAGTGGTTAACCAATCTTGCAAAGTGGGGGAAGCTAAATCACGCCAAAGCTGCGGATCATAGTTTTGCTCGTTTATTTGGGAAATATCCAAACAAACATGCCCCGCTCTTACCTCAAAACTGAGCAATAAAACCAAAAAAGCCAAACGTTTAACGACAATATCATCAGTTAGCTGTGATTTTTTTGTTAAAAACTGGGCTAAATGAATATCGAGTAAATTAATTTGACTATTTTGTTTAAACTGATTTAACCACTGTGTTAGCATACGTTATTCGTTTTATCTGATCGTGTTTATAACCCTGAAATTTCACTCACTTTATCCTTTGGATAAGTTAGCTTAAAGCTCAAATTAAGATTTTTAGTTTCTTTAGGGTTTAATTTTAATTGCCAAGACAATAAACCACTTTCTTTATCATAAATTGCGTCGTCATATTTTGCATCTTCAAGCTTGACTATTTTATTTAAAATTACAGGCAATTGATCGTAAATAACAATATCTATTGGTAACGATTTATTATTTTTAACATCAATGGTGTAAGCATATTTTTGCGATATATCATCACCAAAGAAGGAAGGCTTTGATGTTTCATTTAAATTTCTATCGCGTGAAATAAAAATATTTTTATCATGTCCAAGGGACAGATCCAGTGTATCTTTCACGCCTTTGGTTGTAATAAAACTTTCACCTAGATAATCGCCATTAAAAAATACTGTCGATTTTCCAGGTAAAAGATTCAATTTATCCCAATCAGAAATTTGCGCTTCTAAATATACATTGCTACTTAATTTTGGCGAAGCAATATAATGATATTGAGCCAGAACTTCTTTATTTTGTAAAGTAAGTATATTACCGTAACTGTTAGATTTTATCGTATAAGGTAATTTTACATTAAAATGAGTATTAATACCCAAATTGTCAATCAACACATTATCTGAAGCGCTTTCAAAAGCCAGACGATCTAAGGTTTTTACAGCAGTGGTACTAATATCATTATATCTTTTTTCACTGCTAGCTAAAAAAGGGCCATTTTTTTCAGAAAATACATCAATTTGCCAAGGCATTAACTTAGGTGCAGTTATGCCTTCTTTAGGGTTTGATGTAGATAAACTAAAATCGACATTTTGCCAATCTAAACCACTATTTTGATAAATATCCGCTTTATAAGTTAATTGCAAGTTAGAATTAATATCGGCAACACGAATATCATATACAGGAGACCAACCAGCATCATTAATGACATAAGATAATGTCACTGGTAAAGTGATTGCTTTATCTGAGTAGACTTTTACATTAATGACATTTGTTAAACCATTGGTTGACTCATTTTTAAGGTTATCGATTTTTTCTTGAATATCGGCGATTTGTGTATCTGTCTGAGCAAGTTCTTTTTGTAATTTATTTTGTTCATTGAGAAAGGTTACCAAATTGGTTTTAACAAAATCTAACACATTTTTCATGTTGTTAAGATCATCATGATCACTTTTAACTAATTGATCAAGTCGATTATTTTTTAGTAGTGCAATTTGCTGGTCAACTGCACTTAATTCAATTGCTGTTCTATCATGGGTATTTTGTAATTGTTGTAATTTGTCTAATAAAGATTTCATTTCTGCACTATCTTCATTATTATCGAGATCTTGATTATTAACGCCGATTGACAATATTTTAATATTTGCATCATTACTAAACCCAACATTAATGGAATGAGGATTAACACTATTAGCAATGTTGGTTAGTAAAATCTCATTTTCACCTTTTATTAAAGTTACATTTGACTGACCTTGTAATTCAGCACCTTGTAAAAAAACTGTCACTTTATTCAACGAAACATTATTGGCAAAAACATTGCTTGAAGCTAACGCAATAAAAAAAGTAAGCTTGTATATGTTCATTTTTTCTCCTTTTATTCAATATTTTTATCTTCTAAACAAGAGAATAAAGCCGGTTAACCATACCAACAAAATTGTC
This sequence comes from Gilliamella sp. B3783, assembly GCF_026536125.1. Lineage (NCBI taxonomy): Bacteria > Pseudomonadati > Pseudomonadota > Gammaproteobacteria > Orbales > Orbaceae > Gilliamella > Gilliamella sp. B3783. Next base: position 41,925 of record NZ_JAFNOU010000003.1, on the reverse strand, counting down.
TAATGAATCAATTTGACTAACTAGTATTTACTATTTTTGATTGAATTTCTATCAAATTAAAATCAATTCATTAAATCAAGAAAAATTTTTGTTTAATATATTGAACATTTAATTATAATATTGTAAATTTTGTTTCAGATAAAAAACAAAAGATAAGGGGGCGATATGAATGGTTTTAGTTATTTAAAAACAGCCATAAAACGCAAAAATTTATCGTTACAAACAGTTGCTGATGCCTGCCAAATGACCAAAGGTTATTTGAGCCAACTAATTAATGATAAAATCAAAAATCCTAGTGCTCAAAAGTTACAATCACTCCATCACTATTTGCAAATTGATCCCAATTGTAAACATAAAAAAGTAGGCGTTATTTTTGGCAAGTTTTATCCACTACATACTGGCCATATTTATCTTATTCAACGAGCTATTAGCCAAGTTGACGAACTTTATGTGATTCTTTGTTCCGATACGATGCGAGATATGGCGCTATTTAAACAAAGTGCAATGTCACGCCAACCAACAATTAACGATCGGATTCGTTGGTTATTACAAACGTTTAAATATCAAAAAAATATCCATATTGAGCTTTTAGAAGAAGATGGTATTCCTTCATATCCAAATGGTTGGAATGAGTGGAGTGATCGCGTTAAAAAGTTATTTAAGGAAAAAGGCATTAATCCTAGTTGTGTCTATTCCAGTGAACCACAAGATGTAGCGATGTATAAAGATTTATTCGATTTAGATACCGTACTTATTGATCCTACACGCCGATTTATGCAAGTTAGTGGCACTCAAATTCGCCAAGCCCCTTTAAAAAATTGGCAATATATTCCAACTGAAGTTAGACCGTTTTTTGTACGAACTATTGCTATTCTTGGTGGTGAATCAAGTGGTAAATCGACATTAGTCAATAAGTTAGCCAATATGTTTAATACCACTAGCGCTTGGGAATATGGTCGTGATTATGTATTTTCTCAACTTGGTGGGGATGAACGAGCATTGCAATATGCAGATTACGATAAAATTGCTTTAGGACATGCACAATATATCGATTTTGCAATCAAACATGCCAATAAAGTGTCGTTCATTGATACTGATTTTATTACCACACAAGCATTTTGCAAAAAATATGAAGGTAAAGAGCATCCATTTTTACAAGCCATGATCAACAACTATCGATTTGATCTGGTCATTTTGTTAGGTAATAACACCCCTTGGGTTGCTGATGGATTACGTAGTTTAGGCAGCCCAAAACAGCGAAAGGACTTTCAGCAGCTACTTATCTCATTATTAGAAAAAAACCATATTAGTTATGTTCAAATCGATTCACCTGACTATGATGAACGATATTTACGCTGTATTGAACTAGTCAATCAACTTATTAACGATGAAGAGTCTTAATCATGAATAAATTAGCCAATTTTATTATCACTATAGGACGTAATCGATTTTATCCTTACTTCTGTGTACTTTGTGTCACCTTAGCTTTTTTATATACAGATCCATTTAATAATTTCAATTTACGTTATGCCGTGTCGTATGCTGGTGCATTTTGTGGATTGTTATGTGTAATCTTATTAGCTAAACGCAAAAACTTAGGGAATGTGCTAGGAATGCTAGCTGTAGTCGCTGAGTGTTGCGCTAACTTTCTTGGTGGCAATATTGGGGCAGGCTTGCCTACTTTTTACTATTTTGGCTCACATGTTTATGGATTAATCACTTGGCAAAAAAACCTGGATAGTCATCAACATGTCAAAGTTCGATCACTTAGTGAGCAAGCTTTTTTATATACCCTTATTTTTCTGATTATAGCTGTCTTTTTTAATGTCTATTTAACAAATGCTATTGGCGTAGATAATACAATATATCAACTGATTACAAACTGTTTTATTTTTGGATTAGGTGTGGTGGCTCAACTTTTACTGATGATGAGATATTCATTCAATTGGTATTTGTGGGTGATTTTAAATGTCTTGGTTATTGGTTTAAATATTTATACCAATAATATTATCATTGCAACTCAATACCTGATTTATTTGTTCAATGCTATTTATGGAATTTGTGAATGGAAACATTCTGAACAAAAACAGTAAATTGTTACGCTTGAGTCAGGTATAGAAGTTCAATTTCGCGTTTTAGAATAAAAGGATACTAAAGGAAAGTAAAACGCCCAAATAAGAATCTATAAAATATAGATTATATAGTTAGTATAAAACGTAATACATAACAATTACCAAACTCACTTGAGATCGCCACAAATAAGAAAGGCCTAGAATACAATCCAAATGTATTAAATAAAAGCCATCAATCAATTTGATGGCTTTGGTTATTCAATATCACCTTTTACTAACGGAACAAACTTAACATCACCAACATTATTGACAATAAAATTATCACCGTTTCGTTCAATAACCTGCAAAATTTGTTTATGTTCATTACCTACAGGTATAACCAATCGACCTTTATCGGCTAATTGTTCGAGTAATTTACTAGGCACTTCAGATGCAGCAGCCGTAACAATAATACCATCAAAAGGACCTCGTTCAGGCCAACCTAACCAGCCATTTCCATGACGCGTTGAAATATTGTGAAGATCTAACTGTTTTAAACGCCGTTTAGTATTCCATTGCAAACTTTTAATCCTTTCTACAGAACAAACATGATCGACTAACTTAGCTAATATCGCCGTTTGATAACCCGAGCCAGTTCCAATTTCAAGTACTTTTGAATGGGGTTCTAATTTCAATAATTCTGTCATTTTGGCGACAATGTAAGGTTGTGAAATAGTTTGCCCACTACCAATAGGTAAAGACCGATTATCATAAGCCTGATGAGAAAGTGCCTCATCAACAAAATGCTCCCTAGGAATAGCAGCAAACGCTGTTAAGACACGCTCATCTTTGATTCCTTGCTGACGCAACAATTTAATTAAAGATTGCATTTTTAAACTTTGCATGTATTTACTCACTTCCTATTATCAATTCACGTATCACGCTTGTTGCATAACAACCTGATGGTAAATAGAATTTCAAATTAACATTATTATCATCTAACCATTGCCAACTCAATTGTGATGGATAAACGACTATCGAACGTCTTGCTGTTTCAACGCGCTCTTTGGCAAATAATGAGTTAAAATTAGACCAACTTTGTAGACAAGATTGCTCAAATTCAAAAGCGACAGATGTTGTCCCTAATGGCGAATCACCAACCATAGGTGCTGTTATATTGATTTCACCTTGATGTACACGTTGTTGTAAAGAGGGTAACTCTTCAGCTTGGGCAACAAACCAACTGCCACGACCAGCAAGCTGTAATATATCACCATCAAGCACTGTTTGATGCAAATTCTGTGCAATTCGTTGGCTGACAATATTATTAAAAATTGCACTTCGAGCAGCGGAAAGATAAAAGCTACGCTTTTTACGATCAGTAACAGATATTTCACCATTGGCCCATTTTATTGCTTGAACAACATTATTTTGCTCACGACCAAAACGTTGTTCACCAAAATAATTTGGTACACCAAATTGTATAATCAAAGCTAATTTTGATTCAATTTCGGATTTATCGCTTAATGATGTTAGGTTGATATTAAAATAATTGCCTTTTAATGCACCTATTTTTAATTTCTTATTATGGCGAGTTACTTTTAGTATTTTACATCCATCTAAATTAAAATTCGAAAAATCAGGCGTAGCTTGACCTGGCATATGTAAACTAAACCACTGTTGAGTGACAGCTTGACGATCTTTTAACCCTGCATAACTCACAAATTTAGCCGAAATACCGACATATTTTGCCAACTGCTCGGCAACAAAAATGGTATTACAATCACGTTTTTGTAAAAAAACAAAAACATGTTCACCATCGTTGGTCAACTCAAAACCAAGATCTTCTGTAACAACAAAATCTTCAAATTTTTGTTTATACTGGCCAATTGTGGTGGGTTTTCCATAAAAATAATTTAGTTCAGCTAACACAGATACTACCTATTTTTTTCAATTTAATTGTCTTTAACTATTTTAGTTAATAACACTACTGCTTCACAAGCAATGCCTTCTTTACGCCCAGTAAAGCCTAATTGTTCAGTGGTTGTTGCTTTAACACTAATTTGATCAAAATGAACATTCAGATCTTCGGCAATATTAATCCGCATTTGATCAATATGGGGGCGCATTTTTGGTTCCTGTGCAATTATTGTGGTATCTAAATTAACCAGTTGATACCCTTTAGCTTGTATTGTGCTATAAACTTTTTTTAATAATATGCGACTGTCTATACCTAAGTATTGCGGATCGTTATCAGGAAAAAACTTTCCAATATCACCTAACGCTAATGCACCGATTAAAGCATCGGTAATAGCATGTAATACCACATCGCCATCGGAATGCGCTATCAGACCATATTGATAAGGAATTTTCACGCCGGCGAGAGTAATTGGTCCATCACCACCAAATTTATGAACATCAAATCCATGCCCTATTCTCATACTGGTACCTACTTTAAAGTTGAATGAGTTAAATAAAAAGTAGCTAATGCTAAATCCTCAGGTTGAGTAATTTTTATATTGTCTCGGCGACATTCAACTAATATAGGATGCCCTCCACAATACTCAATAGCAGAAGCTTCATCGGTGATAGTTATATGATTATTCAACGCATTAAGTAAACATGATTTGAGTACTTTAGCTGTAAATAATTGAGGGGTTGCAGCTGCCCATAAATGCGTTCTATCTTCTGAACGTTCAATTATTTTATCATTGTCTTGATAGGCACGCTTTATCGTATCACTGACGCGAGTGGCTAAAATGCCGCCTTGCTGTGAATTTAACACAATATCAATTAAACGCGTAATATCGTCATTATGAACACAAGGCCTAGCTGCATCGTGCACTAAAGCCCAATCATCATCTTGCAACAAATGTAAACCTGCTAATACAGATTCAGCACGAGTTTTACCGCCTATCGTAACGTTTATTTTATCATGCGCAGCAATAGCTAGTGTGTTAAACATCACATCTTCAGGGCTAATAACAACGATAATTTGTGCTATTTTAGGATGTGATAATAACTTATTTAAGGTATGCTCGATAACCGTCATTGAGCCAATTTTTAAATATTGTTTTGGTAATTGGCTACGCATTCGACAACCTATTCCTGCCGCCGGAACAATGGCCGTAATATTACAATTCCTATTCACTGCATTATGCCTTAACGATGTTGTGTTTTTGAATCAACAATAATTCGATAAAAATACTCATTGGGCTTGACCATACCTAAATGACTACGCGCTCGCTCTTCTATCGCTTCCGAACCACGCTGCAAATCATTAATTTCGGCAAACATCTGTTCATTACGGTCTTTCAATTGCGCATTTTGTTCATGAAGATCTGCCAATATTTGAACATTATCTTGATAATCATAAACATTATTTTTGCCATACCACAGCGAGTATTGCAAATAGCTAAGTACAGCTAATAAAATTAATGGGACTTTCCATCTAATCATGAGTTTTATCTATTCACTAAATTTAGATACATTTAACTGGTTTCGGTAAACCTGCAAGTTTAGTTGCCTGTTTTGCCGGACCATCAGGAAATAACTTATACAAATAACGACTATTGCCTTTTTCTGTGCCAAATTTTTTTTCCATAGCTTTAACTAATGCTCGAATAGCTGGTGAAGTTTTATATTCTAAATAAAAATCACGAACAAATAATATCACTTCCCAATGCGCATCGGTTAATTCTATCGACTCTTTAGCTGCTAAGAGTGGGACTAAATCAACGCTCCAATCCTGCCAATTTTTTAGGTAACCTTTATCATCGGTTGGTATTTGACTTAACATTTTTATAAACACGCTGTTTTATTTGAATCATATTATACTCATTTAAAGAAATGATGGCACTATTTTGATGGTAAAAGCATCATGACACGAATATTCACCTCAAATTTGATGAAATTTAAAGCAAACGATGAAAAAATTGAAAATAGCTATTTACAAATTCATAAGTCTCCTTTAATATTCACAGCCATTGCGGAAGTGTGGCTGAGCGGTTGAAAGCACCGGTCTTGAAAACCGGCGAGGGGCGACCCTCCCAGAGTTCGAATCTCTGCGCTTCCGCCATCTTTCCTAAAGATTGTTCAATTAGTCGCAATTCAAGTTTTAATAAACAGCTTTTCTTCAAAAACATCCCTCAGGATATATTGTAACCCTTAAATTTATTACTCCGTCAAAATATTAGATTATTATAAATAAAAACGAATATAAATCATAATCCAGCTAAATAGAAATTAACCACATTCCATTCTTTTTTGAGCATAAACCAAAAAACTATAGACGATAAAGACAAAATTTATTCAGTTTTACATCTGTCTTTGGATAACTAGTAAATAAAGTAACAGTAAAGATTTTGTTTTATCCAGCAACAACTATACAATCTATTTTTTAAATAAAGTGATCATCTAGAGTTCCGATAAGCAATGATCACTTAAACCAAAAATGAATGCTTACTTTTACGCAATACCGATTATTTAATTTATTAATAGGAGACGAAGCTTGAAAATATACACTGCACCTGGATCACGATCTTTAACTGTTATCTGGGCTTTGGAAGAAATAGGCCTTCCTTATGAAGCAATACGGGTTAAAATACACACAGATGATGCGGCCGTCAAATCACCTCATCCTTTTGGTAAAGTACCATTTTTAATGGAAGGGAGTTTTTCATTAAGTGAAACGTTGGCCATATGCCTTTATATTTGTGAAAAAAAACAAAATACGTTATACCCTGCGAATTTACAAGAAAAGGCTATTATCAATTCTTTAATTAGTTTTTCGATTACTGACTTAGAAACGCCACTTTCTTGCCTTGCTAAACAGATACTGTTTACTCCTGAAGATCAGCAATCGCCAGAATTTATCAATTACTTTAAAAAACAAACCATTGATGTTTTGTCTAGAATAGAACTAAAAGACACAAATGCATGGCTCATTGGTGATACCTTTACGTTAGCAGATATCTTTTTATCTCATCGATTAATGTTTGCAAAAGCATTTGGCATTACGTTGGACAAAAAACTTGAAAACTATCTTCAAAAAGCGATGAGTAGACCGGCGTTTTTAAAAGCTCATAAAATAAATGATGATTAATTGTCATTTATTTTACATTTTGATTAACCGCTTTATGGCGGTTTTTTAACAGTCCCCTTACTGAATTGAGTTTGTTAAGCCGTGAGCAAGTGAGTAATGAACCACTACTTTACCATTACCAATTGACTAATTTGGGGCAAAATTATCAAGATGAAAACGAGTAAAATCTATCAACGACATCGTTATCGATAAACTTAAAAACCATATTAAACCAATCAAAACGTTACTTTCAACCGCACCCCATATTCCACATCAATATGCAAATAATCGAGCTGAAAATTCACGTCAACCAACAAGGCTTAGGGAAAGGAAAATGCATAAATTTAAATCGTTAATGCAAGCACAATTATTCTTATCGTGATTTGCTAATATTTACAATCATGTCAATTGCGCAAGGCATTTATGTTCAGCTAAAACCTTCGTATTTTAACTGAGCGAAGATTTAAATATTGGAATATTATTACCTAAGTTACGTCTAACATTCAAAATTAGAGGTTAACTGCAAAATTAAAATGCGTTTCAATAATAAATAGAAGGAGTGATTAAAATACCTCTAATTGAGCTAAGGAATTACTTATCAACTTGCAATATAGATATTATGGATCTCGTATTGATAAAAGACACCTAGAAAAGATAACCGAGCGCTTATAATTGGTTGAGCAAGATGATAAGTAACGATCAACTTGCCAATGTATACAATCTATTGATATTGACACATATGACACCTGCTCTTTTGGATCTGTATACTGTTATGCAATAACATCAAAGAGAAGAATACTCGCTAATAAACGCCAACATAATAAATTCTCACCCCAATTGGTAGGCTATCCGATTGAAACAGACACGATTAAAGGTTTGCCCCACAATTGCTACTTATTTTATAAAATGAATTATTTTAATAGCAAGATTCGGGTTTTTAATCGTTCTGATTTTGTTTATTATCAATACGTATTATAGAGAAAAACACAAATAAGCTATCAACAAGTAAATATACTGTATTGATTAATAAAACTAATCAACGGTCAAATACTAAAAAAAATTCAAACAACATGTATAAAAGATAACTTAGGAATGGTAATTGCAGTTAGAGCAAATAAAGATTTATACGCCTATCTTTACTAAACATCGCTCGTTATTACTAGAGCCAAGACAAATTCGATAATTTTCAAATAGGCAATGAGTAGAAAGATATAACGTTTATCTCTCTTCATTGAAGACTCGACCGAGAAAATACTTTTGTCTGGAAATTGATCAAGTTTGATATTTCTTTAGTGTTTATTAAAACTGTGTCTCAGAAAAATATGGCACAATTTATTAATGATACTGTAGGGTACCTATCACTCATAACTTCATTGGTTTGCTGAAAAGGAGTATTCAAAGTGAATAAACAAAAACAGAGAGATTTTGATCGAATAAAAAAAGCCATTGGATATTTGAGTGAAAATTATCAATCTCAACCGACGCTCGAACAGGCCGCAGAACATGTACATTTAAGTCCTTATCATTTCCAGCGTATGTTTTCTAATTGGGCTGGAGTAAGTCCTAAACAATTTCTAAGATATATCAGTATCACTCACGCTAAAAACCTTCTAAAAGAAGAAAGCGCCTCATTATTGGATGCCACCTATGAATTAGGCTTGTCGAGTACCAGCAGGTTGCATGATCTATTTATTGATATTGAAGGTATGACGCCGGGAGAATATAAAAATAACGGAGAAAACTTATCAATTAATTATAGTTTTATAGATAGCCCTTTTGGTGAAACCATCATTGCATCAACAACAAAAGGAATTTGTTATCTCGCTTTTGTTGAGGATGAACAGTCATCACTTCAATCATTGAAAGCGCTATATCCTAATGCGCAATATCGACAATGTACTGACCAGATTCAACAAAATGTAATCTTCGTATTTACGCAAGACTGGTCAAAACTAGCTAAAATAAAGCTACATATTAAAGGTACGGATTTTCAACTTAAGGTGTGGCAGGCTTTGTTATCCATTCCTATGGGAAAACTATCAACTTATAGCAACATAGCAAACAAGATACATAATCCCAAAGCGAATCGTGCGGTTGGCTCTGCTATTGGTGATAACCCAGTGGCCTTCTTAATTCCTTGTCATAGAGTTATAAAATCGACAGGATTATTAGGGCAATACCATTGGGGTAGTGACCGTAAAGCAGCCATGATCGGTTGGGAAGGTATTAAAATAGATCCTAAACGGAGGGAATAACCAAAAAGAGCATCGTTGGGAATTAGCAAAAAGAATAAAGGCAGGCAAATAATGTTTAATGGTTATATAAAAAATCCACGGAAAGCTAAATTGCAAGACTGAAAAGTACAATAGATATGAGACGTGTTCTCAATAAAAACCAAAAACTTTATGGCGACACTATACTCATGAAAAAAATAATTTTTTATAAAATTATTAACAATTAAATGATAATCATCTTGTCACTGTTGCGTAAAACATCTAATTCACGAGCAATGTAACATATATATTGTCCTAATCTAAATCGAACATAAATATCCATATAACTATCTTTGGTTAACATTTCCTATTATTCATAAAAAAAATAGCGACTATAGAATCTTTTTTCAAGAAGTGTCAAAGAACTAAATTTATCACATATAAAACAATAGGTTAATATTTTAGCAAGATTCGGATTGTTAGTAAGATTGAGAAAATGCAAATATAAACATAAAGTGTCAGTATGAGGAAAATAACAACATGGACAAATTACTAATTCATAAGATTTCTTATTCCAATTTATGTGCGCAATTCTCTGAACAAATAATAATAGCTGTGCTGCCGATTATAGCAGTGCTATCTATACATGCTTCAGCGTCTGAAACAGCATTTATACAAATGATAAATACGTTACCTTTTCTATTATTATCGATTCCAATGGGAGTACTTGCAGATAGAGTATCTAGAAAGAAATTGATGATCATAATGGAAATTATTCGTGCAGCAGCCATATTTATATTGTTTTATTTGACATTTTTAGGGAGTCTGACAATAAATAAAATTGCATTATTCGGTTTTTTTATAGCAATTGGTACTGTTATTTACAGTGTAGCAAGTCCCGCTTTAGTCGCATCTTTTGTCATAAAAGATCAGTTAATTAATGCCAATAGATCAATAGAGATTGCCAAAAGTGTGGCTTTTACTGCCGGTCCAGCATTAGGTGGTATTCTTGCTGGCATTTATTCTGGAGGATTAGCATTCATATTGGCTTTTTTACTTTCGATCATCAGTGCCTTTTTTCTAATATGTTTACCCAAGGAGCCTGTACAAAAAAAATCAGGAAGAAACATAATTCAAGAACTATGTGATGGTTTTATTTTTTTACTTAAAAATAAATATTTAAGACCTATAACGATAACGGCTTTTGTCTTTAATTTATCATTTAATTTGCTATTATCAATATTTGCTTACTATACTATCAACAATCTCTCCTTTACTTCATTTGAAGTCGGAATGTTATTAAGCCTAATCGGTTTAGGAATGTTTTTGGGATCCGTTCTATACAAGTTTATATCTACAAGAATAAATTTTGGATTCCAACTGACTTTAGGGCCTGTATCAGCTTTTGTAGCTTCAATATTAATGCTTTTAACTACCATATATCCTGTCAAAGAATTGGTTTTTATATCTTTTTTCTGTTTTGGATTTGGACCCATCATATGGACCATATCTACAGTCTCGCTAAGGCAATTAGTTACGCCTAATAATATGATAGCGAAAATATCTTCAGTGATCATGACGGTTACTTTTGGTGCCCGGCCTTTAGGCGCTGCTTTAGGTATATACATAAGTGCAAATTTTGGTGTAACTAATTGCATTTTCGCTGTTTTTATTGGTTTTTTTATTCAGTTAGCAATTATTCTTTTCTCAAAACCAGCCAACTTAAAAAAGTTATCAGATGCAGAGAAATAATATTAAAAAAAGGTTAAAAATATGTTGTTATATGAAATATTGTTAAAAATTGCCAAGTGATGATGCTCTAACTGTATATCAACTACAATGATGTTTAAATCGGTGAGAGTTATTACCCGTTTCGACAATTTCACAATGATGTACCAATCAATCTAATCTTGCAAATACATTTTAATAAAACACAGGAATCAACAATTATATTTAACAGCACACGCTACACACCAAAAATTTATGGTTGGACAAGAGATTTAGAAAAATCTATTAACCGTTATGATTCAGGGGTTCGCTTAAAAAAGATAAACAACGAAGACCTTATTTAAAACAGATGCGTTATGCTGATGATGCCTATTGTGAACTGGGGCTATTTAGCGAAGAGCCTACCGGTGAAGATGATGGCAAACCTATTTATCGTTACAGTTTAACCCCTTTTGGGCAACAGCATTTTCACCGTCAATCATCTACTGATGGTTTTTGTTTTGGTCGAATTGTTGTGCAGAGCCTTAAAAATTCATATGAGGATATGCCTACTGATGACGATGAAATAACTTATATTTCTGGAAGAAAAATAAAACCAGTCTATTTTGAATTTACCATCGAAAATTTGCCTGAAGATTGGTTAAAAGCCAATATGCCTTTTATCAAAGAATTATATGGAAAAAAAATGGAAGAGCTTTTAAGCGAAAAAGAAGGACGTTATAAAGCGTATTTTGCCAAGGAAGCCCGCGCCAAAGAGTGGCATATTGTAAACGGAATTATAATTCATAATGGATTTTTTTTACATCAAAGGGAGTAACGTGATTTAAAAAATTGGCGGTATTAGTTATTTTTTATACAGTATTAAAGATTAATGTTGCTTGCGAATACAAATATTATTAATTATAAAATAATAGGAAATAAACAATGGGTAAATTGCGTGGCGTTATTCGCTTAGGCGATTCGACAGGTCATGGTGTCAATCCCATCATTGAGGGAGAGCCAACCTTTCTTGATCAGGGTAAGGCCGTGGCGTTAAATGGTCACCCTGGCGCTTGTAACAAACGATCATTTATTGCATCATCAACACAAAATGAAAACCAATTTAGCTTATTGTTACAATAATTCGACTAATATTGAGATCCTCCCCTATTTATCTGGATTAATTTAAACCAAATATGCAAATAAGTAACTAAAAATCTGTCTAAATTTCACATATCATCACATTTTATAAAATACATAGTTTAGATAATCAAAATAGCTTGGCAAATTATTAAACATTGTTTAAGATGTTGGTTATAAAAAATATAAATTTGTGAAAGTTATTATAGATTTAGTGTTGAATCAACTAAACAAACCACTCATTCGAGCAGGATGCTTCATTAAAAGAATAAATTATAGCCAATGGAAGAAAATAACTTTTACATAAAAATTATCTATTTTGCTTTAGTAAATACACAAATCAAATAAGGAAGAAAAAGGAAAACATATGTCAAATAGTTATCAAAATGAAGTCCCTCCTGCTCGCGTAAATATTCATTTAGATCTCCACACTGGTGGTGCTAAAAAGAAAGTTGAATTACCGCTAAAAGTATTATCTATTGGCGATTATGGTCGGGGTAAAGACAAACGTCCATTATCTGAAAAAGAAAAAGTCTCAATTAATAAAAATAATTTTGACGCGGTGTTGAAAGATTTCCGACCTGAAGCCACAATTAGTGTCCCTAATACACTTGCTGACGATGGAAGTGATATCAGCATTAATCTCGCATTTGAATCTATGAATGATTTCTCGCCTGAACAAATTGCCAAAAAAATCCCACAATTACGCTCGTTATTGGCGATGCGCAATTTGTTAAGAGATTTGAAATCCAATTTGTTAGATAACGCTACATTTCGTTATGAGCTAGAAAAAATCGTGAAAGATGAACAGTTATCCGATGAGCTTCGCGCTGAATTAGAGGCCATTGTAGCTGAAAGTACTAAATAGATAGGTTTATTAATAACTCTATTTAGAAACTTTCTAAAAAGGAATACTGTGTTTGATACGAATGTAAGGAAAAAATGATGACTGTACAAAAAGAACAAAACAATGCAAATAAAGTAGCATTAGAAGATAACGGTAGTGTTTATCAATCTTTATTCAACAAAATTAATTTAAATCCAATTGAAAAAGCGAGCGAAATTGATAAATATGAAGATAATGACGTGTTGTCAGAATCTTCACAAGATGAACGAGTTACTATAGCTGTTAATATCCTTCTTAAACTGATTCAAAATTCTTCTCAAAAAATTGAAAAACTCGATAAACATTTATTGGATTATCATATTAGCCAAATAGATCAAAAATTGAGCCGCCAACTTGATGCTATTATGCATAATGAGACATTTCAAGAAATTGAAGCAACTTGGCGTGGATTAAAATTTCTAGTAAACCGTACCGATTTTCGTCGTAATGTGAAAATTGAATTATTAGATGTATCCAAAGAAGAACTACGTCAAGATTTTGAAGATGCTCCTGAAATTATCCAAACCGGTTTTTATCGACATACCTATATTCAGGAATATGATACACCAGGTGGTGAACCAATTGGTGTGACAATTTCAAATTATGAATTTGATCGTAATCCACAAGATATTGCTTTATTACGTAACATTTCAAAAGTTTCAGCAGCAGCACATATGCCATTTATCGGTTCAGTAGGACCTAAATTCTTTGGTAAAGAAACGATGGAAGAAGTCGCAGCGATAAAAGACATCGCCAACTATTTTGATCGTGCAGAGTACACCAAATGGAATAGTTTCCGTGATACTGATGATTCTCGTTATGTAGGGTTAACATTACCAAGAGTACTTGCGCGCCTACCTTACGGACCTGATACTGTGCCAGTGCGTAGTTTCAACTATATTGAAGACGTTAAAGGTCTTGAACATAACCGTTACTTATGGGCTAATGCTTCGTATGCTTTTGCAGCTAATATGGTACAAAGTTTTATACGCAATGGCTGGTGTGTTCAGATTCGTGGCCCTCAAGCTGGTGGACTAGTTGAAGACCTACCTATCCATCTTTATGATTTAGGAACAGGTAATCAAGTTAAAATTCCAACAGAAGTTCTTATTCCTGAAACACGTGAGTTTGAATTTGCAAACTTAGGTTTTATTCCTCTATCTTTCTATAAAAATAGAGATTATGCATGCTTCTTCTCGGCTAATTCAACACAAAAACCTGCTCTTTATGACACAAAAGAAGCCACCGCAAATAGCCGTATCAATGCGCGCTTGCCTTATATTTTCTTATTATCACGCATTGCACACTATTTGAAAGTCATTCAACGTGAAAATATTGGTGCAACAAAAGATCGTCGTGTGTTAGAGCTCGAATTAAATAAATGGATTAGCAATCTTGTTACCGAAATGACCGATCCAAGCGATGAAGTTCAAGCAGCACATCCATTACGAGAAGCGAAAGTAATGGTTGAGGATATTGAAGATAACCCAGGATTTTTCCGTGTTAAAACATTTTTAATTCCTCATTTCCAGATTGAAGGAATGGATATTAATTTGTCAATGGTATCACAAATGCCTAAAGCCAAAGCGTAATATCATTCATATAAATACTGGGAGTGTTACGATACATGAAAATTTTTCGTCCTTTATGGAATGAAGGTGTCTTTTTGACGCCTCAACAATTCCAACAACAGGCATTATGGAATCAATTTTCATCACAAAAGTTAGCCACCATGTCGGTGGCTAATCCGTGGGGAATTGAAAAGCTGACTATAGATACGCAAGCGCTAACAGCTGATCGCCTCATGGCTGAATCTATTAGTATCCGTTTTCCTGATGGCGTGGTCATTAATACCGATATTGCAGATAAATTACCGGAAATTAGATCACTCAATACAGAAATCCCTGTCGAGCTTGAAGAGGTTACTGTTTTGGTAGGTATTGCTTTACTACAAGCGAACGGAGGCAACTGTTTACAAGATAATCAGCGCCTTGAGCGACCTTTACGTTATCGACAAGAATGGATTGAAGTAACTGACTTATTTGGTCAAAATGCTGAAACCATTGCTGTAGAGCGTTATGCCTTAACGTTTTTATTCGACTTTGAAGATCATAGTGATTACCTAACCTGCCCAATTGCTAAATTAAAGCGTGATTTAAATGGTCGATTTGTTCTAGACTTTGACTATATTCCACCACTTATGAATCTCTTCACTCAAAGTGGCGCACTATTAAAAGAATTAGAACTGCTCTGTGTTCAAATACAAGCAAAACGCCAGCGCTTAATGGGTATGCGTCATGAGCGTAATCAGCAAATGGCGGAATTTGCAATTGCTGATGTCTCTTTATTTTGGCTCTTAAATGCATTAAACACTTTTGAACCACAACTTAAGTTCTTACGGGATAATCCAACTATTCATCCGGAAAATCTTTATCAAACGCTAACTGCACTAACAGGGGCTTTACTAACATTTTCATTGGCGAATGACGTTGATGATATACCTGCTTACCAACATGAAAAACTCAATGAAGTGTTTCCTCCGCTATTTGGATTAGTCCGTAACCTGTTAGAAGAAAGTCTACCATCTCGCGTGATCAAAATTGACCTAGTTCATGACAAAGATACACTGTGGACTGGTCGGTTAAATGATTCTCGCCTTGTTGAAGATGCAGATTTTTATCTTTCAGTTCGTTCAAGTATGCCTGGTCATCAATTGCAATCGCAATTTCCTATTTTATGTAAAGCAGGGGCACCTGATGATGTAAGACAAATTATACATTCAGCGCTGTCGGGCATACCTATAAAAGCACTAAGTCATGTACCTGCGGCAATACCGATGCGTTTGGAAAATCAATATTTTGCATTGGATCTTTCAAATCAAGCAGCTAAAAATATGTTACTAACCCGATGTTGCGAATTTTATGTCCCAAGGGCAATGCCTGATATTTCAATGGAACTGTTCGCGGTTTTGCGATCTTAGGAAAACAATATGAGTATAGAACCTCAAAAAGTGGTTATTGATGAATTGCTAAGAGATTCAATCTTAGTGGTGGTACAACTTAAAGCTAAAGCAGATATCCCTTCTGGTCACAAATTATATGAACTTTGTAAACAACAAGTAATGGCCGTTAGGGAAAAATTGTTTAACGCTCAATACAGTAAAGACGTGATTGATGATATCAGCTATGCATTGTGTGCATTATTAGATGAAACAGTCTTGCTTTGTGATCGCGATAATCCTAAAAATCAAGATTACGATGAATGGTTAGGTGCACCATTACAAGTTATCTTTTTTAATACTCATAATGCCGGCAATGACTTATTTGACAAAGTTCGTGCAAGATTAAAAGCAGATAAAAAAGACTTTTTAGTGTTGAGTTGTTTTGATCGTGTATTAGGATTAGGCTTTCAAGGTCGTTATCTTGATAAACCACAAATGGAACGAGAGCATCTCATTTTAGCCTTGCGCGAAGCTTTGCGTGAATATGAACCAGAGCAATCACATCCAATAATTGAACAAACACAAACTCATCGTTATTGGGGGCGAAAGACGGTCTTATTATCTTGCACTGGATTATCGATAGTTGCCGTCGTAGCGCTATATTTTGTATTAAATTATCGACTCGATACATTGATTCAACAAATTGTCGGTTAAAAGGGAGTTTTATGAGCGATTACCCTAAGCGTATCCAGATTATTTACGCAGTCATATTGAGCCTATTGTTACTATTTGTTTTTTTACCCATAACCATTGGTTGGAAGATAATTGGAACTATTGTAATTATAGTGATTGCGGGTGGACTTTTATGGCGACTAAAGCGATACCGACAAATACTTGCTTCCTCAACCGCCAATATTCAATTCTTAACTCAAAAACTGGATTTATTACCAGCAAGACAACGCTATCGTTTACCGATTTTATTGGTAACAGGTAGTGCCGCGAAAGATTTTTTCCCTAATGATTTATCATTAGCTGAATCAAATGTTTTAGTCTCATCTGAAGCGGTTTGGATTTATGTTGAAGAGTTTTCACACCTACCAATTGTCTATGATTCATTAATCTCAAAATGGCCTGACATGTTAGGTCGAGTTGGTATATTTTTAGCTATTGCACCTGAATTAGAAGACAAACAAGGATTATTGATTGCAAAGTTACAAGCTTTTCGTCAATCTTGGGTTGACACATGCCGAATTGCAAAATATCAATTACCTGTCTATATATCTACACATATTGGTTTTAATGATTTAATTTATGATGAACAAAATCCATTACCCATTTACTGGTTTCAATTAGTTAATGAGCGCTTATACTTGCTTGATCGTTATTTATCACCAATTGATAACTGGGTAAATGACATCAAAATTTCGTCTGACGAACGAGAACGTCGATTACGACTTAGACCTTTCTTGATCGAAACCCAGTCTTGGATTGAACATGTCGTATTAAGTACGCTAACAGATTCAAAACAGCCTATTACCAAATGTGTACCAACAGCGATGGCTATTTATCCTACTAATCAATCTATTACTAGCGATAACGTTATCCAAAAATTGTGGGAAAGTTTGACCACCTTACCACTTCCTAATACACATAAAATACAAGAAATCATCAGTCCACCCGATGCATTAGTTAAGTTTATGCCAATTGCATACCCATTTTCGCCAATTTGTACCATGATTTGCGGTTTAGTCATTATCACATCCCTTTTTGGAATGGGCTGTTTGGGTGCATCGTTTTGGAATAACCTTAAACTTGCCGAGCAAGTTCAAAATGATATTCATCATTATCAGTTAATTCCTATGGACTCTTATGAAGAAAAACGCCAAGCACTTGAACAATTAAAAAATGATAGAGCAATCTTAAATCAATACCTTGCACAAGGTGAGCCTGTTCGTTTAGGTATGGGGCTTTATCAAGGTTTACGACTTATCGAACCATTAAATATCACAATGAGTGATTATGTGGCCAAACCACCTGAGCCAGAAAAAATTATTGTCAAAGAAACTGAAGTGGTAGTCAAAGAACCACCAGTGATTCGTCTGGATAGTTTATCGCTCTTCGAAGTGGGTCAGTCAAACCTAAAACCAGACTCAAGTAAAATATTGATTAACGCTTTAATGGAAATGAAAAACCAGATTAATGCTAATCAAGGAACAGGCTGGCTTATTTTAATTACCGGTCATACCGATTCGACAGGTGATGAAAATAAAAACTTAACGCTATCGCTTGAACGAGCTGTTGCGGTAAGAAACTGGATCATCAAAACCAGTGATATTCCAGAAACGTGTTTTGCAATACAAGGATATGGGGCTAAAAAACCGTTAGTGGATAATGATACCCCTGAACATCGTGCCAAAAACAGGCGTGTAGAAATTAGTTTAATTCCTCAAATGTCAAATTGCATTTTGACGAACCATAAATAAAAATTAGTAACAAAAAAACAAAAGGAGTAAATACAATGGCAGTCCCAGCATATATGTTTCTTAAAGATGACGGTGGTGCAGAAATAAAAGGTTCTGTAACGGTAGTCGGACGTGAAGGTAGTGTAGAAGTGGTTGAATTTGATCATAAAGTTTACATACCTACTGATGGTAATACTGGAAAATTAACCGGAACCCGCGTGCACAAACCACTTGAATTTGTGAAAGAAGTCGATGCTTCATCACCTTACCTTTATAAAGCAGTGACCACTGGTCAAAACTTAAAATCTGTTGAAATCAAATGGTACAAAATTAATGATGCAGGACAAGAAGTCGAATACTTTAATACATTGATGGATGGTGTAAAAGTGGTATCGATTAAACCTGAAATGCATAACATTAAAGATCCAACTAAAGAGCAATACAATCACTTAGAACGTGTTGAACTACGTTATGAAAAAATAACTTGGACTTACAAAGATGGCAATATAATCCATTCAGACAGTTGGGTTGAAAGCCGAGGCTAATGTCGCATCGGTTGATCCTGTTATTAATAGGATCAACCATTATTGGTTACTATTAAAAGAATAAAAGGAATATTCATGATTGCTGATCCTTCTGTGTTATTAAGACGACTAAATCCCTATTGTGCAAAGGCTCTTGAAGCAGCTGCGGGATTATGCCAAACACGAGCACATACTGAAATTACTTTGGAACATTGGTTATTAAAATTATTAGAACAAGGTTCAGGAGATATTACGGTTATTGCAAGGCATTATCAACTCGACATGGATAGCATTTGGCAAGGTTTACTCAGTTATCTAGATGCATTACCCCATACAATTAATGAAAAACCCAGTTTATCATCATCGTTGATTGCCATATTACAATCAGCATGGCTACAAGCTTCATTAGAAGATAACGAAGACATGATTCGTTCCGTGCATATTTTACAGGCACTACAAAAAAACCCTCATTGTTTAAAAGCACAAAATGCATGGCAATTATTGAGTTTATCAGCTATTTCATTACAAAAAATGCGTGCAATGTTAGATGAAATGTCTGATGAAAATCCAAGTAATCAATATCGCTATTCTGCTGAAGAGCTCACTCATACAGAAGATCAATTAGATAGAGCCTCGCAAACCAATACCAGCGAAAACATGACAGAAACTAAAACATCGCAATCATCTGTTTTAAACACAAAAACTAAACAAAATCATCAACAAGCAGCCCTTACCCGTTTTACTGAAAATGTCACCGAAAAAGCCAAAACAGGCAAAATTGATCCCGTATTTGGTCGTGATGACGAGATTCGTCAGATGGTGGATATTTTATCTCGACGCCGTAAAAATAACCCAATTTTAGTAGGTGAACCTGGTGTTGGGAAAACTGCATTAGTCGAAGGATTAGCATTACGTATTGCAGAAGGTAATGTACCCAATAATCTAAAAGATGTCAGTATACTTACGCTAGACCTCGGATTATTACAAGCAGGTGCTGGTGTTAAAGGTGAATTTGAACAACGACTGAAAAATGTGATTGACGCTGTTCAGCAATCGCCAACTCCAATATTGCTGTTTATTGACGAAGCGCATACGATTATCGGGGCTGGTAATTCTGCTGGTGGTGCAGATGCGGCTAACTTATTAAAACCTGCGTTAGCCAGAGGTGAACTCAGGACTATTGCTGCCACAACATGGTCAGAATACAAACAATACTTTGAAAAAGATGCTGCACTTGAACGCCGATTCCAAATGGTTAAAGTCGATGAACCGAATGATGAAAAAGCAAACCTTATGTTACGCGGACTAAAATCCCGTTATGCAAAACATCATGGCGTTCACATTCTTGATGAAGCAGTTAAAACAGCAGTGTTACTATCTCGACGCTATATTAGTGGTCGACAATTGCCTGATAAAGCTGTCGATCTATTAGATACTGCCTCGGCGCGAGTTAGAATGGGACTTGACACCATTCCTGAATCAATAACAAAAATTGAAGCTAAAATTGATGCACTCACTATTGAAAAACAAGCGATTGAAGCGGATGCCTTGCTTGGTGAAATAACATCAACAGAACATATAACCGAAATCGATAACCAATTAAAACAATTAACTCAACAATTAACTGACGAGCAAGCCCAGTTTCAAAAAGAAAAAGAATTAGTTGAAAAATTAATTGAATTACGCAAACAATTAACACCTCAAGCCGATAAAAAATTACGTAAACAACTACTAGATACTCAAAAAGCGTTAACAAAGCTACAAGGTACCACACCATTATTATCACTCGATGTTGATAGTCGCACCGTATCTTCTGTTATTGCCGATTGGACCGGCGTGCCTTTAGAAAGTTTATTAAAAGATGAACAAAGCCATTTACTAACTCTTGAAGACGATCTGCGTTCACGTGTAGTTGGTCAAGATAATGCCCTGCATGAAATTGCCAAGCGAATTCGCGCAGCTAAAACCGGACTCACGTCAGAAGAAGCACCAATGGGCGTATTTTTACTGGTTGGACCATCAGGAGTTGGTAAAACCGAAACGGCTTTAGCATTAGCTGATACATTATTTGGTGGTGAACAATCGCTAATTACTATCAATATGTCTGAGTATCAAGAATCTCATACAGTATCACAGCTAAAAGGATCACCGCCGGGTTATGTTGGGTATGGTCAAGGAGGCATATTAACAGAAGCCGTCAGAAAGCGTCCTTATAGTGTTGTTTTATTGGATGAAGTGGAAAAAGCACACCGTGATGTACTTAACCTATTCTATCAAGTTTTTGATCGTGGTTTTATGCGCGATGGTGAAGGTCGCGAAATTGATTTCCGCAACACACTAATTTTAATGACATCGAATTTAGGCAGTGATGAACTGATGACACTTTTTGAACAAATGCCTCAAGCAGATGTTGCCACCCAACATGAATTATTGCGCCCAATTATTCGAGAACACTTTCAACCGGCACTACTTGCCCGTTTCCAGACCGTTATTTACACCCCGCTAAGCGACAATGCCTTACGACATATTGTGGAAATGAAGTTGAACAAAGTCGCGTCTCGATTACAAAAACATTACAAAATTGATTTTAATGTTGGCAAACAGCTCTACGACCAATTAGTTGCCGCGTGTTTACTCCCAGATACCGGAGCGAGAAATATCGACAGTATTTTGAATCAACAAATTTTACCCGTAGTTTCAAGCTTACTGTTACAGAATATTAACCATAAAGAAACAACGCAAACACTAATTCTCGATTTTGATGAAAATGACGGCATTATACTCGAGTGGGCTAAACAGCCAAATCAAAAACGAAAACCGAGAAAAGTACGAAACACTAAACTTGAAAAGTGACATCTCAATACAGCGTATTAGCCATTTATAAAGGGCATTAAGGAATAAACTTAATTAAAAAAAGTATCTAAATTTTTTGTTGCAGTTTAAAAAAATTATGGTGGGTTTGGATTATTAGAGATAGCGCGATCAAATTCGATAAAAATGAACCGCGCCCTTTACTAATAATTGATCTACTACTGTTGAGCAGTAGTTTATTTATCAAGTCATTATGTTACATCTAAAAGTATTAAGACAATAGCAAACGTAATATAAAAAATAATGATACATAAACTCGGTTATCTTATCGTCAAATTAGGTTATAGGAATATAAAATGGGTGAAAATATTGTTCGATTAGGAGACCCAACAACACATGGTGGTTCTGTCATTTCGGCTTCATCAACAATGACTATTGAAGGCAAACCAGCTGCGTTGATAGGTGATCTTGTTAGTTGCCCCAAAAAGGACCATGGAGTGAATAAAATAATTGAAGGTGCCAAAACCGTTTTTTCAGATGGCAAAGCTGTGGTGATAAACCAGTGCTCATGTGAATGTGGGTGTAAGGTTCTTTCCACAATTAACACGGCTGAAATGGAGTAACATCATGTCTTGGCCTCAGCCTAAAGTGATTGACACATTAAATCCGCCGGGAAAATTGCATCGTGGTAGATGGTTAGTATTTTTTATTATATTAATGGTGATTACTGGTATTACATTTGCTTTGATGTGGCCAAATAATAATTACCTAAAACAATGGACTTTTTGGTTTGGTCTAATATCTATTCCTACCATTGTTAGCGGTGTTGCTCTTAGTATCCGTTTTTATCTTTACGGCCTAGCACAAGAAGAATATGAAATATGGCAACAAGAACAGAAGATTATTCAGCAAAATTGGCAAATGTGGGCAATGAAATCTTTAATTGTTCTTGATAGTTACTATAGTTTACCAAACCAAATAACAGCAAAACAGATATTAGTAGATAACTCAAATTTAGCTGTTCAAATAAATAACTCGTTAAAATTTGATGAAAAATTAGGAGTCAATCAACATATTGAAGATCTGTTTTTTTCTTTGCGCCCTTTTTTTTCAAAACTTCCGTTAACAGAGCCAATTAACATTACGATGTATTCATCGGATCAATCTTACAGTTACGTCGATGACGATATTTATAATGCTTGTCGCGCGGCACAAATAGCTCAACCTTATACGTTTTCACATAAAATGGTGATTCATGCTGATATAGAAAAATTAGTAGAATGGATCGACATTGATCAAAAAGCATTACAGTTAGTTATTATTAATAATACTAAATCGTCAAATTCTGCTTTCTTATGTGCCTTTTTATTAATGGATAAACAGCAATATAGAAATTTATCTGTTGATATTGCAAAAGCAGAAATTTTAAGACCCATGACAACCGATAATTTACAAGTTGCAATCAATCAAATGGTTGAGTTACAACCGGCTATTTGTCAAGTAAATCAACTGTGGTTTGCAAATTTAGATAATAAGCAAGAAGTCAATATTACAAAACAGTTAGCTGATTTGAACATTTCACCAGAGCAAATGTATAAACTTGGCAGTTTAGTAGGTAATCAAAATGAGCTTTCTTATTGGCTTTCATTGGCACTAGCATGTGAGATGGTTACAGAAACAAAACAAACTAATTTAATTACAGCAATGAGTCAAAATCAATGGTTATTTTCCGTTGTAACAGCTGTCAATCTAGGAGTTATGAATGAAGAATAAATGGAAACGGATAGGGCTTCTTTTCATTATTTTATTAGGCGCTCTATTTTTTGCTACTATTCTCTTTATTTGGGGAGATGCGCTTGGTTATAACTCATTGGGACAAAAAATTGCGATTTGGTTACAAGGAATGCTTTTATTATTAGCTTTATTATTAACACCGGTAATCATTTCTAATAGTCGCAGAATTTGGGCAAAAGATAAAGCAAAGCACGAATCATTGAATCCTATAGAACATAAAAAAACAGAAAAACCGATTCCTTTTTCCGAATTTATAGATATTAAAAAACAATTTCGATATCGCTACGGCATCTTTTGGCGCTATAAAATTCGTAAATGTTTAGTATTAGGCTCAGCTTCTGATGTTCAAGCTTTATTACCGAATTTAACAGCTGAAGGCTGGCAATTATGTGATGAGACGTTAATGATTTATGGTGGGGATATACAAGATGAGATCAACACTCCTTGGTTGCAAGCCTTAAAAAAACAGTTTTCTCGTTGTGTACCTTTTTGGGGAAAACCAATTAATGCCTTAATTTGGGCTTTACCTGAGCATTATTTAGATAATACACGGCAACATCAATTAGCTCTCGAAAAAGCAGTTGTCCAGTTACATAAACGAAATAAAATATTAAATTGGTCGGCGCCACTTTATTTAGTTGCAAGGCAAAAAGAAGAGTGGTCACAAGCTGGACGCATTGAACAAAGTGTTGGCGTTTTCTTTTCAACGTTAAAAAAAGAGTCAATGGAGTCTGTTGATTTATCACTTAATCAATTAGCCAAAGATTGTAGTAAACGTGGAATACAACAAATTAAAAACAATATTTGTCACGCCTTTTTATTGCAAATTAGTCAAAATTTAGTTAAAGGTGATATCACTAATATTAAGCGTTACTTGACCTTGCTGACTTCCTTCCCTTTCTCTCCTTGCGTTCGTGGTCTGTTTTTTATGTCTAACCAGCAAAATTCAAATCACGATTCCTCTTTTTTTGAACATTCATTGTTAATGACACCAACATGGCAGTCAATTAGTGATGATGCAAATTTACAATTTGGACGAAGAATGGGGATTCAATGGGGGTTATTATCTTGTTACGCTTTAATTGCTGTAATGACAGTGACAAGTGTTGCATTACTGACTTCATTTTTCCGTAATGCATCACTAATCAATGATAGCGTCGAATTGGTTAAACAAGCTGATAATTCAGTAACGCAAAACTATACGGTTCAATTGCAAACTCAATACCAGTTACAACAACGTTTAGAACAGTTACTTTTTCGGCAACAACACGGTGCACCATTATCGTATCGATTTGGCTTAAATCATAATAATGAGCTATTAAATAAATTGTGGCTTACCTATCGTGCAACCAATTCACGCAATATTGCAACGCCATTTTATGACAATATAACTCAGTACTTAACATTACTGACTGAATTACCACCAAATGATCCTAGACGAAATAAACTGGTAGAATCGGCATACGATGCATTGAAAGCTTATTTAATGATGAATCATCCGGATAAAAGTGATGGAGATTATTTAAGCAAATTTGCTAGTGAAATATGGCGTGCACCTCAAGGAGTAAATGATGGTGATTGGTTACGTTTAATGCCGGATTTGGTTCGTTTTTGGGGACAAGTACTCAATATGCATCCTGATTGGGCACTATCTAGCAATCCGCGTTTGATTAAAGACGTCCGCCAAATTTTGATTAATAATATTGGTGTACAAAATGCGGTAAATACCCTTTACCAAGAGATGATTCAGCGAGCAAGCCAGCACTATGCAAATCAAAACTTAAATCAATTGCTTGAAGGTTTAGATAGCCGATTACTCTTTTCGAATGATATGGATGTACCTGGTGTCTATACCCGAAAAGCTTGGGATGATACCATCAAAGATGAAATTGATAATATTGCTAAGTCACGTAAAGAACAAATCGATTGGGTATTAAGTGATGGGGTAAATGCATCAACATCATCTATTTCGCCCGAAACGTTAAAACAACAACTTACTGAACGTTATTTTAGTGAGTATAGTGCCGCTTGGTTACAATTTTTAAATACAATTGAGTGGCATAAAGCCGATAATGTATCGGATGTCATTGAGCAACTCACTTTACTGGCTGATACCAGACAATCACCATTAATTGCGCTTATGAATGTGGTGAAATACCAATCAGAAGTGGCATATACTGGGGATGGATTGTCCGACAGTTTGATTCGTTCAGCACAAGAACTTATGGGGAGTAAATCTCAAACAGGATTACCTAAAAATAATGAAGCATCAGGTCCATTAACAGCAACTTTTTCACCTGTGAACAACTTGCTAAAAAATGACAATACTAATGGACTTTCTTTGCAAACTTATTTACTGAGAGTGACACAAGTTCGCCTCAAGTTACAAAATGTTACAAACAGCGCAGATCCTCAAGCAAGAATGCAAGAATTAGCAAAAAGCGTTTTTAAAGGGACTTCTGTCGATTTAACTGAAACACGCGATTATGGCAACTTAATCGCGGCAAATCTTGGTGAGGAGTGGTCAGGGTTTGGTTACAATTTATTTAAACAGCCTTTAGAACAAGCATGGCAAGTCGTTTTAGAGCCTGCCGCCACAAGCTTTAACGATCTATGGAATAATTATGTGGCAAGTCAATGGGAAAAATCGTTTTCTGGTCGTTATCCATTTAAAGACAGAGAAAATGATGCATCGTTAGCGGAATTAGCGCGCTTTTTACGACCTGACACTGGAATTATCGATCGTTTTATTATCAGTGAATTAAGTGGTGTATTAGAGAAGAAAGGTGGAAGCTGGGTTGTGAATACAGCTAACGCGCAGGGCTTAAATTTTTCACCTAAATTCCTTGAAGCTTTAACACTATTTAATCAAATTGCAACAGAAATATTATCAAGTGGTGATGTTGCTTTGTCGTTTGATATCATGCCTCGCAGTGGAAATAACATCGCGCGTTCTGAATTGGTAATTAATAAACAAAAATTAGAGTATTTTAATCAAATTCCAACATGGCAACGCTTTAACTGGCCAGGCGATGGCTATTCACTTTCTTCACAATTGAGTTGGAGTAGTGATGCATCTGGAATGCGTCTTTATAAGTACTATAGTGGTGATTGGGCATGGATACGTCTACTTGAATCAGCATCTGTGAAACCATTAGATTCAAGTCGTTATGAATTGATTTGGAATGCACCCGATGATCGTAAACTACGCTTTATTTTACGCACTCAATTAGGTGGTGGTCCGTTGACATTGTTAAAATTGCGGAATTTTTCATTGCCGCAAAATGTATTTGAATAATGATGTATTATAAAAATGGAATATTTTTATGTTTAGTCAACTATTGAACCGTTTTTTTGGACAGCAAGATCCAAAAGAATCCATAGCACAACAATTAAATCAACATTGGGCGGATTGGTTACAGCCAATTAGTTTAGATAAACCAGCGGGTGAAGATTTAACATATTCTGATTCTTTTCAAGAGATTAAAGAAGAAATAACTAAACTTTCAGGTATTAATTACACGCTGATTGCAACAGAAAGCGAAACTATCTTGAAACAAAATAGTAAAGATATTCGTGTCGCCACTTATTATTGCTTGGCTCGTTTACATATTGATGGTGCAGAAGGGTTTGCTGATGGGGTTGAGCTACTAGCAGGATTATTGGACAAATTTGGTGAATCGATTTACCCTTCCCGTCACAATATTCGTAAAAATGCCATAGAGTGGTTAGCTAGTAGTAAATTTATTGATGAACTGACCCCATTACAGCCGATACCAGAAGCGTGTTTAACACGTATTATTGTAGCATTAAACATGATTGATACCTGTTGTAATACGTTATTTGTAAATGAAGATCTTAATCACCCAATTAGCGCCCCTGATTTAACAGCTTTAGTTCATTTTTTTACAAATGGAATCAAACAAGCGCCCAACCTAAATAAGACGGAAGAAAACACCGAGGAGCCACCACCTTCCCCACCATTATCTACACCAATTCGTGGCGAAGGTGAAGTCAAAATCAGCTCCCAACGAGACTTACTCGAACAAGCTAGAAAAATGGCTTCTTTTTTACGCGAAAAACCTGAAGGCTACCTAGCAGCAGGGCGTTTTTTACGAGTTATTCGTTGGGATACCATAAATGATTTACCACCAGCGGATCATCGTGGGAAAACACGATTGCCAGCACCAAGAACAGAACTCAAACAACATATTAGTCGTTTAATTATTCAACAACAATGGCATGATCTTTTTGAACGAGCCGAGGCTGCATTCACCGAAAGTGCCAATCACTTTTGGTTAGATTTACAACGTGCAACCATAATAGCATTACAAAAAATGGGAGAACCTTATCAATCTTGGGCTGATATTTATCTAACTGATATTGGTTTGATGCTAGAACGGTTAAACGGCGTTGAACATCTTTGTTTTGAAAATGGGATGCCATTTGCCGATGATGAAACACTAAGTTGGATAAGTAACAATGCCCGTATTCACCATTTAGATGAAGGTGAAAGTATGGTACAAATTGCTGTATCGGGCGAAAACGATTGGAATGAGATTGAAAAACAAGCATTAGAACTCGCACACACTGAAAATTTAGAGAAATCGTTTCAATGGTTACAAAATTTACCGTCATTACGCTCTCCTAAGCAACGATATTTTCTACAATACACCCAAGCACGTGTAGCTGAACAATTTGGTCAACAAGATGTGGCACTAAAACTGTTAATTGGACTTAATGAACAACAACAAGGTATCACCTTATTACAATGGGAACCGGAATTGTTATTTGATGTAAAACGATGTTTACTACGATTAATGAAACAAAAAAATCATCTCAAAGATGGTATAAAACCAAATCTTTCTGCTCAAATTGAGCAGTTACATCATGAATTAATGCAACTCGATCCCGCAAGAGCATTAAGTGTAATGTAATATGATTCATGGTATTTGGATAGGAATAATAAATAATAATCAAAGAGACAAACAATGGATGATCTAATTCTACGCTATTACGAATCAGAAATGCGCTATTTGCGTGAAGCAGGAAAAGAATTTGCGAAAATTCATCCTGATAGGGCAAGTGAACTAAATTTAGATCGAGTAGGTGATCGCGATCCTTATGTAGAGCGTTTATTTGAGGGCTTCGCTTTCTTGACCGGCCGCTTACGCCAAAAAATTGATGATGATTTGCCTGAACTCACTGAAAGCCTGGTTAGCCTACTTTGGCCACATTATTTACGTTTAATCCCCTCATTATCGATTATCGAGTTAACGCCCAATTATGCAACACTATCGCGCCAAGAGCTCATTCCTGAAGGATTAAAAGTACAAAGTGAGCCTCTTGGACAAGCTGGCACTAAATGCCCTTACCGAACAACCCAAGATGTCATATTACAACCAATTAAAATTAGTCAAGCTAACTTAGGATTTCATCATGATGGTCGGAGTATGATTACTTTGCGTTTAAGTTTTGGTGAGTTAGCAGATTTTGAACAACTTGATCTATCTAAATTACGACTTTATTTGAATGCTGATGGCCCCATTGCGTCGACATTGCATTTTGCTTTAACGCAGCAAGTTGCCTCCATGCATTTACGGTATTCAACAAACCCGGAAAATCGGGTAACAATTCAAGGCAAAATAACCCCAGTTGGTTTTTCTGATGATGATCGGTTATGGTTAAAACCAGATAATGCTTTTGCCGGCTATCAGCTTTTATTGGAATATTTCGCTTTTCGTGAAAAATTTATGTTTGTGGATCTTCATGGACTCAATATTGATGATGTACCAGAACATTGCCGTTATATCGATATTGAGCTCATTTTAAATCAAAATTGGCCAACCGATATGCCGTTTAATCACGACAATATCCGTTTACATTGTGTTCCTGTTATCAATTTATTTGAATTAGAGGCAGATCCGATCGTTGTTAACCAATTGGAGAGCGAGTATTTACTTAGGCCGTTACTTCGTCAAGATGGACATGTCGAGGTTTATTCTGTTGAACATGTGGAGGCCATCACCCGTAATGGTCGTTATCACTATGTGCCTTTTACCAGCTTCAAACATCGAGGAGGAATGTTAAGGCATGATGCACCTGAAAGATATTATCATACACGCGTTCGCAAAGGCGCATCAGGATTACATGAAACTTGGTTAATTCTGGGCGGTAAGATCTGGGATAAAGATGAAATGTTAGAAACCGAAACATTATCATTACAAATTACCGGTACAAATGGTATGTTGCCGCGTAAAGTATTACGCAATGCCCGTATTGATGAACTTTGTCATGCTCAAAACAGCATAAGCCGCGTACATAATTTATGTTCGCCAACATTACCATGTTATCCGCCAACGGAAGATCGCTTTTATTGGCGCGTTTTATCGCATTTAGCACCGAATTATCTCTCCTTGATGAATGCAGAAGTGTTACGAGGAACGCTAGCTTTATATGATTGGACCGATAACGAACTCAATCGTCGACGATTGGAGGGCATTGTTAATGTCTCTCATCGAATGATTAAGCGTATCGAAAAAGGAATGCTACAGCGAGGTATAGAAATAGAGGTGACGCTCAATAGTTATCAGTTTGCCGGTGAAGGCGATGTCATGCTTTTTGGTGAGTTGTTACATCAATTTTTTGCCCTGTATGCCGATGTAAATTTATTCACTAAATTAGTTATTATTCCTTTACCAACAGGAAATAAAATTATATGGAATCACAGCAAAATATCGAAAACAGCCTTTTAATGCAAACACTTGAAAGTGTTTTGCCAAAAATGAATTTTTATCGTTTTTGTCAATTACTTGAGCAAATGTATGCAAATGAACCTATACTTGGCAAATACGAAACACCCGCAGCCGATCCTTTGCGTTTTGCACCATCGATCGATATGTCTTTTCCTGCTAGTGAACTAAAATATATCGAAAGAGCACCTTATGTTAATCGACCCGCGACAGTAAGAACGCGATTTTTAGGATTATATGGGGTTGACTCGGTACTACCACTGGGCTTACTTGATAATATCATTCGTCGTGAAGAAAACTATCAAGTGATGACTGATTTCTTGGATATGTTTAATCATCGTACCATCACTCAGTTTTATCGTATTTGGTTAAAATATCATTATCCTGCGAGTTTTTTAAGTGGAGGAAAAGATCCATTATCAAAATGTTTGCTTGGATTAACTGGACTGGGTATCAAAGGCACGGTAGAACAAATTGGTACGCCAGCATCACGTTTTTTGGCATTATTAGGTTTAATCACACAAAAAACACGTACAGCTGACGGTATTGTTGGCTTGGTACGTGTTTTAGTACATGATGCAAAAGTAGTAGTAAGTGAATTCTACCCTATTTGGCAGTCAATTGATAACCCAGCACAATTAGGCGATAAAGTACAACCGGTTAGTTTAAATGGAGGGGCGGTATTAGGTTCTCGTTTTAGAGAGTGTAATCAAACCGTTCATATTGCGATTACGCCTCAGTATGAACAGCAAGTGATTGATTTACTACCTGGAGGGCAGTTACATCGTGATTTGATGGCTTTATTACGCGCTTATTTAGGTTATCAGGTTGATGCCAAAATGACACTTTGTATTCAACGTCGATTTTTACCGCGAAGTCAATTAAAGCCTAACAATAGTCGTCTAGGTCAAACAGCATCATTAATAAAAAACACGACTAACGAAAAGATTGAGGATGAAGTTGCTGTGAACATAGGCTACTACTCTGGAATAGATTATGCTGCATAATAGAAAAGGATTAAGTATGAGATTAATTAGTGTCTTGATAATAAGTATATTAACCATAGGATTAACAGGTTGTGGAATTGCCCAAAGCGTATCAGAAGGTGCAGTTGGCTTAAGTAATTCTGTTTTTTCATGGGATATTAGGACAATACATCTGGATTTTATTGCGAGAGCAGAATTAAATATGGATGATGACAGCCGCTCTTCACCTGTTGTTATTCGTATTTATCAATTAAAGGATGACAAAACATTTAATTCCGTTCCTTATCAGGATCTGGTCAACCAAGATAGTGATGCACTAAAGGAATCATTAATTGAGAGTAAAGAATTGATTTTGAAACCTAACACATCAGTTTCTGTTGATGTTCCTTTTGATAAAAAAGCTGAGGTTGTGGGAATTGCCGCACTTTATAAAGACCCTAATTTAAAGGAAAATAGTTGGCGAATGGTATTAACCCGTAGTGATTTAAATATCACTAAACCACGGCAAATTATTGCAAGCCAATATACTATAAAACTAGTGGATGAAAGTAAATGAGTGCTTCATTATACGATATTCTTTATGGCTATTTTCAATCAGGCATCCCCATCGACGATGTGGCGGAAAATGAGCAAACCATTATTAGTGTCATGGATAATATTGAACGTATCTTAAATAGTCGGGCTGGTGCAGTAAAACATATGCCCGATTATGGCTTACCTGATATGTCAACCATCTTTCAAGCCCTACCCTCATCAGCTTATATTTTGATGAGAGCAATAGAACAAACACTATTAAAGTATGAACCTAGGTTATCTTCTATTGATATCCATATCGACGATAAAAACCATGATACCATGGTCCTTGCTTATGAACTAACCTGCCATTTAAAAGAAGGTGGACTTGTCAAATATGGAACTTATTTTATGC
Organism: Gilliamella sp. B3783; assembly: GCF_026536125.1. Taxonomy (NCBI): domain Bacteria; kingdom Pseudomonadati; phylum Pseudomonadota; class Gammaproteobacteria; order Orbales; family Orbaceae; genus Gilliamella; species Gilliamella sp. B3783. Next base: position 9,647 of record NZ_JAFNOU010000003.1, on the reverse strand, counting down.
CCGATGGTAAAGCTCGTTTGAAATACACCCGTAATGGTGTCAGTGTTAACAAAAATTGACCAATTAAATAATAAATTTTAAGTTAATTATTTTCACATTAAATTTATAAAATCGTTTAGCAATCAAAATAAATAAATTGGCGCCAAAGCATGTTATGGCATACGATTTGGCGATTGGTTTGGTTAAAGGAATTTGTTCCACTAATTTAACACTATTACAAAACTGGCGACATTATGCCGATTGGCATAGTGCTGCAAATGACGATAGCAATACAGTGAAAAATATAATAACTAGCATGCTACGAAAAATTCAAAACATACAATCAATTAGCTTGAAAAAGGTATGATAATCAAGGGTGCTAAATCAAGTGGCTTTGGTAAACGATATTAGTAAAGTAACCGTAATGAAAACGAGAGAACTAAGCAAAGATAAGTATCGTTTATGTTTTAATTTTTAATTTTTAATTTTTAATTTTACAGTAAACAATAATGCAGCGGTATGATTCTATTATAGTAAAAAATATCTAGCATAATCATTTTGCTTGGTGGGTTGATGATAGTATTTTTTTGATTTTTTCAACTGGATGAGAGCACTTTTTATTGTAAAGCACCTAAAAAACAGAGTTATAAAGTTGAAAACCACCGTATATTTTAGTCAATATTACTACCTAATTTTGTTATATCAATAAGTGTAGATACTTTAATTAATACGCTCTGTTTTTTTAACTTTTTTAATGTGGATTTCACCATTTCGATACTTTTGACTACTTTTAATTTGTTTGTTTCTAAAATGGATCCTTCATCTGTAGCCTATTTAATGAAAAACTTTTTTTAATGTTGAAATAGCTATCCTATCTATTTTTGCGCTTCTCCTTTAGTAAGACTTTTTACAACACCTTTGCCTTCCCTATAAGGAATTTATCGTGTTGGTATTGCTGTTATCTGAGATACCTTCCCAACACCACTAAATAATGTTTTTAAAAATTGATAATCAATTACCATACCAATTTACCTATATTGTAATTTAACTACAATTATTGTAAATAAATTGCAAAATATATTTATATCAGTAAAATAGCATACCTATATAAAAACAAACACCAAATATCAATAATGATGAGGTGTTTAAATTAAACATAACAACATATTTTATAGGGATATTTTATGGATACACATGTACCTATGTTAAAATCAAAAACAGAAGATATTAAAAAATCTGCATTAATTCTTATCGAATGCCAAAATGAATGGCTTCATCCTTCTGGACATTTATACCAAAGCTTTAAAGATAAAGATCTATTTGAAGAATCAATCAAAAATATTGAATCAAGCTTATTTTATGCAAGGCAAATTCACATGCCAATTATCCATTGTGGTTTGAGATTTCAAAAAGGTTATCCAGAGTTAGCCAATGGAAAAACAGGCCTAAGGCATGCAATTAGTCACTTTGGTACATTTCCTGTCGATAGTTTTAATTCGCAATTTTATGAAACATTAACACCAAAAAATGAAGAATTTATTGTAATGGGTAGAACCGGATCCAGTGGCTTTGCTGGTTCAAATTTAGACATTTACCTTAGAAACAATAGTATTGAAACACTTTATTTAGTAGGATACGCGACCAATGTTTGTGTAGAATCGACCTTTCGTGAAGCTCAAGACAAAGGCTATTTTCCAGTCATCATTAGTGATGCTACAGGTACATTCGATAAAATTCAGCAAGAACACATGTTGAAATACACAGTTCCTCATTACGGCGAATCGATAACGACTAAAGAATTTGAACGATTGTACGATGATCGCTAACTTGTTAAACAATATAAATATTTTAAATAAATTCAATTTAATATAAAAATAAGTTAGGCTGTCCCAACATTGGGATAGCTATATCATACTCATCAAATTTAAGCTAAATATCAATTAACAGTATTAGAGCAATCAATAGCAATCTGTTTAAATTGGAATATAACGAATCATTCGTAGGTATTTTTTGCTCTTATCTAATAATATCTCAATGATTGTGAGTTAATCGTTTTGATAGGATTAAAAAATTAATGAGATACCAATTAAATATAGATTTTAATATAAAAGAGATTAAGGGACATTGAAAACTTTTTATTTAAAATGTGTAAAACAAGTGAAATCTTAGTAATATAGCAAAAAGCTAAACACTAAATTTGTGTGAAGAGATTGTTGAAAGAATAACATTTTGATTATTAATAATAATTACAATGTTAGTCTATTTGAGAGGAGTAGAAAATTGTGAAGCGCAAGAGCTTGGATAACGATATAAAATTATCCCTTTAATAATGACAATAAATGGTGAACTTATAGAGAAGAAAAGCCCATACCAAGGTATGGACTTTAAATGTAAATACATACTTATAGTTTAAAGTAAATGTTCATATTTTGTGAAAATTTCATGGATTTTATTGATATCAGATGCAGTTAAATCTTCTCGGCTAAATGTAGCATAAAATTTCATTGTCCCCTTTGATGGGTCATTTATGGTTCTGTAATTCATTAAACGAGGACAAAACTTAGATTTTGATTGCTCTGAGAGTGTTTTATTGATTGTTTTTCCTTTATGTTTATATACTAGCTTATTTTTATTAATATGAATAACATAAACACCATCATTTTTTTGATTATCTTCTACTAATTCGATTTTATCATTCCCCTTACCCCATCTAAATATGACTCCTTCAAGATAAGAAGCATTTCCAGCAGAAACGAATGAATGCACATAATTTTCATATTGTTCTCCCCCCCACTCAATACCACGAGTTGAAGCTTGAGACATCATGAAAACCAGACATAGATTCGAATCAACATTTCCTAGATCATACTCATAGTGATCAAATAGACTAACATTTTCATTAGCTTGAATACCATTAACTGAAATCATGGGATCTGCATAAGAGTCTAAGTTATAATTCCCTATTACACTATACTTAATATGATTGATATTTTGATATTTTGATGAAAGATAATATAATCCTTTACATTTTTGTTCTAATCCTTCTTTTACTAAGTCATTAATAAGTAATAATAAACACTGACTATCTGGTCTTTCTGACTTGGTAATATAATCTTCATAAATTGCATAAGCTTTTTCACTCACTGTAGTAATTCTATTAATATTATTACCATTATCACTACCGTAATTAACAGAACCTAAATTATTTTTATTCCAATCGACATTTGAAACTTTAATTGCTAAACCTGACATAAAAACTCTCCACTTATTTTTGTTGTTTAAAAAATTTGATTAAAATCGATATTTTAGTTTTAAGATTTAATCAAAATAAATTAATTTTGTTGCTCGCTTAAATGGTAATTAAAAATAACGCACCAGTTATATAAATGGTAATCTTTATCACCTATACGATAGACAATGTTATTATTATCATGCAACTCACCAGCATTCCGATTCTCTATATCGAAAAAACCATAAGTAATTATTAGATTTTTTGGGCTCTCTTTGCACTCTATACGAAGCGTATCACAATTATTATCATCACTAAGTCGTTCAACATTAGTTATAATTTCTTCGCCCACTGAATTTTTTATTGAAAACCCTCTATTTGGGATAGTTAAATTTATATTTTCGAAATATTCAGGTTTATCAAATGTTAAACCAGATTTATTAAATTTCAGGTTTAAAAATTTACCGTTGATAGTGTGAGAAATTGGATGTAATGGCTGCCAATCTTCACCCGATATAACTTTACTCAAAACATAACCGTAATAGGCACCTAATAACTTAGAACTTGGTCCTAACAAATGCCATTCGTCATGATATCTCAACTGATATATAGGTGTAGCCAGATAAAATCCACTACCTTTTTCAAGCGCTAATTCTAATTTTGCTAATGCAACATCTGGATAATCTTTTGAATTTTTACTAGAATAAGAGGAAGAAACTTGATACATAATAAATGGTAAATCTGAATAATCATCACCTGTAATCGCCTCTATATCTTGAATAAGATCAGTGCGTAATTGTTTCAAGGCTTTTTTATATTGATTAATACCTGTACCGTAATTATACTCACCTTGAGTCCAAGTAATTGCCATCACCCTATATGATTTTCGTTGTTCAACTGCTAAACGCATACCATTTCTAACATCTTCAAGGATATAATTATAGTACTCAGTACCTTTAGATAACTCTGATATAGACTTGCCACCTTTTGCACAGCAAGAAGAAAGTATCCATTTATTTTTTAATGATTTTTTATCAAACTCACGAAGAAACATATCTGCAGTGCCTGCAGCAGGTGTTTCACCATTCTCCCCATTCTGCCACTCACGATGATTGTCTAAGAACTGGTATTTATTTTGCGAAGCGTATCGTGTTTTGATACCATGATTAAACATTTTTGCTGACGATGAAAAACTAGTTGGTGTCTGAATTGGTAGTGAATTTGAACCTTCTGCTAGTGATTGACCATAAGTAATAATATGATTAATATCAGCAAGTCCTGAATCAGGTGGATAGATTAATGTTTTTAATTTAGCAGCAAATTGTTTATCAATATTAAATTTTGTATTACCCTCTTCATCAATTTTGAAAGAGACATTGCCTTGCTCATCAGCAATAGTAAAACCATTTTTTTGAGTATTATTGAATGAAAAATTTTCTGGTATTGACTTTTCAGGATCCAATAAATCGTTTAAATTTACCATAATTGCTATTTGTCCTTAGTTATATATAAAAAGCAAAATACAGTTATCAAATTAAACAAGGTTTGTTATAACAAACAAGTAACTAAATAAACCTGTTTTACTTTTATTCAATTTCAGTCTAAAAAACCTAAAATGAATAGCAGATACCACCATATGATTTGCTTTTAACATTTTTAAGTTATTTTTTAGACATCGATGTTGATGATCTATGTTGTTATAATTGATTTAAAATCACTCTCAATTTGAGAGCAAATTGGCGATTGATTTTAAATTCTGAAAATCCGTTTTCATCAATTCTAAAAACAACATTACCTAACCTATCAATAATCGAAAAACCATTATTCGGGGTATTAGTAAATGCTGAAGGTTCTTTATTGATAAAATGAAAGTTACCGTCTTTATCGATTTTTAAAACATATTCACCATTTCTATTACAAATATAATAGCCATCCTCTTTTACATCATAAAAATTTTGTGGAAGCGTGTTTGTTTGATACGGTATATCATTTAATGTTTCATTTGAATTTGTCATATTATTTTCACCTTTGTTATTCATATAAAAAATATAGCTAAATAATTAAATTAGATCTGATATTACTTTTCATAAATAAGAAGATATCATCCTCCACCATACAAATTTGTATTGTTCTATCTATTTGAAAATATGAGTTTTATAGTTTTTGATATATAAATTATTTTTAAGACAATATAATTACGTCTAATTAAAAAAAGCTTGGATTTTTTGATTAGCCTAATTTAATTTGCTAAAACGCGAAAAAATGATTATAAACTTCGATTTTTATTGAGGATAACTTATCGATAAAGCATACCTAGTTTGAAACAAGTAATACTTTAATTCATTTAATGTTTAGCTATTAAATAGTGATGTAAGCATACTTTTTTTAAATTTTTACACTTGAGGGTTGAATTGTACTTTTAAAAACATCGTAATTGCTGCCTAAAATATTTAACAATCATTACTAGAATTAATCATTTAAATTTATGGTAGATAGGTGGTTATACCCTATTTGTAGCTGCACTTAAAAGCTTCTATACCACGTTTTAAAACATGCACTTTTTCACTTTATTAGTTAGCATTAAGCAATAAATGAAAAGTTATTTGATAATTTAAATTATAATCATAAAGTTAAAATCTTTTTCTAGCCATTTATTAGCAAGAAAAAACCCACAATAATTGTGGGTTTTTAATTTAAAAATAAATTAATGATTATAGATATGCTTCGAATTCAGTAAAAATTTGTTGAATCTTAGTAATTTCAGATGGAGTTAAACCTTTTCCTTCAATTCCACTACTAAATGTAGCATACATCTTCATTGTACCGTTACCTGGATTTTTAATAGTGTTATAATTTAATAAAGATGGGCAGAATTTAGCACATGAACGCGGAACATATTTTGTTAAATTAACAGCACGATGACGGTAATCTAATGAAGTTCCATCAACATGAATAACATAAACACCGACAGGATCTTGTGGATCTTCAGATTTTGATACAGCAGCATTTTTACCATTATTCCATTTAAAGATAGCTTGGTCGAAGAAATCTGCATTACCAGCAGAAGAAAATGCATGTACGTGGTTTACTTCGTCTTCTCCGCCCCAATCAAATCCATAAGTAGAAGGTTTAGACATCATAAATACCAAACATAAATCCTTGTCTAATGAACCATCAATGATTTGATGATCATAAAGATCTGCACGACTTTCGATTTTTGTTCCATCATATCGAACTGTTGGGTAATCGCTATATCGATCTATAACATTGTCACCGATTATACTATACTTAATATGCTCAAAGTTATTGTTAGGGGATGCTAAATAAAACAAACCAGTACATTTATTATGCAACCCTTCTTGAACTAACTTATTAATAAACAGTGCTAAAGCGAAATTATTTGGGCGAGCTTCTCGCTGATTACTAAAATCGCCGGTTTTTTCAATGTATTTCTTATAAATGGTAACTGCTTCTAAACTAATCATTTTTTCAATGTCAGCCATTGAAATTAAGTTACTGTTCTGAATTAGATCTTGTAAATTTGACATAAAATTCTCCATTATTTGTTATTTAAGTTAAAAAGAAATTTGCGTTTAACTTTGAATAAAAGTTTATTTCGCAAGGTTTTTACTAATGTTATTACACAAGGTAATAATCGAAAATGACTCACTATTTAGTAAAATAATAGCCAGTCATATCGATAGGTAGATAGCGAAGTTGTTATTAAACAACCTGCCATTCATTTTTTTGCTTAAAGGAATGGGTTATTGCATTGACTGCCAACTAAAATGGGGGGATTGCATCAATTTAACGAGTTAATTTAGTATAAATTTAAGTCAATTAACCCGTTAAAACAACACTATAAAAGAGTGTTAAAATATGTATTAAAAACTGGGTATTTTTATTTGATACCTTACGCCGCTATAGAAAACAGAAATTAGATTAATAACCTATTGATATATCATTCTAATTTCTATCAACCACCTTATTGGTTTAAAGCTCGGATTGCCCTTTTATCTTGATTACACTTCTCAATAACATTGAGCAAATGTTCGTTATATTTAAGACTACTTGCAAAGGTTAATGGTTTAGGAGGTAAAGCAGGTAAGCAATCAGTTAATAAGCTTTCGGATATTGGTCGATTGATGTAAACTTTTTGCTCTTTCGTACAAGCTGTTAGTAATATCACTAGGAACATACTCATTAGCACATTGGTTATTTTTAAGTAAGTCATCAATTTTTTCCTGCAATTCTAAGGATTGATTTTCAAGGTTTCGTTTTGTAATTTCGTTATTAGCAATAATTTGATTATCTTTTATCGTTTTCTGTTCAAGCTGAGAAAGCTTATTAGTCAGTTCTTGAACTTGTTCTAACCTTTGTTTAGATACCTGGATTTGTTTTATATACAAACAAATTAATAACAAGCATAGAAACATAAAAACACCTGCAATTTTTGCCATTTTTATTTCCCTAAAAGATTAGTTAGAAATGATTAAATAAATCTTCTTCAGCTTGTCTACGATTAGCTAAACCAATGCATAATTGTTTAACACCATTAACAGTGATTTTGTTCCAACGACAAAACTCTTTCGATGCACCAAGGTAGTCACCAATATTTAATTTTGCTAATAAAGTCGATTGATTAAATGCTGATACACCGACATTAAATACAAATGAGCATAACGCATCATATTGGTTTTGATTTAACTTAACTTTCACCAATTTATTAATCGACTGCTCAACTGGATATAAGTCTTGCATTAAAAAACATTCAGCTTGTGCCTGACTTATTCTGTCATTCTCTTTCACATTTTTGGTGTGACCATAACCAATGGTCCAGATTCCAGCTGGACATTTATAGGCTTTGACCGCTAAACTTTCAAAACTTTTGATAAGTTCTAACCCTTTTTTACTAATAATCATTACATTGTCCTAATATTGTTTAGTGTTATAAATCTTTATATTGCATTGAAATTTTTTAGATAATTGATGGGAATCAGAAGAAATAAAAAAGAACATTATTAACTATCAATAAATAGTAAAAAAATAATCAATAATTTTTAGAATAATTTATTACATTGATTATGTGATTAATTTATTTCAATAATCTATAAAAATAACTTATTAATCATTATCTTTCATTTTTTTAAGTAATTTTTCTTCTAGGATTTTAATTAAATTAGCGCCTGACCAGCCTGCCAAACCTGCAACTCCTCCAGCCATTTCAAAAGCCCAATTGAAATAACTAGCAATAAGGATGACCAAAGCACCCGCAAAAATCGATATAAATATTTGAGCAATTAACGTCCACAAAAAGAACTTATGACCATTAAGTAAGTGATAGCAATAACTGGCTAATGAGCCAAGTAACGTAACAAAAAATAAATATACAACAACTATCCAATGGATATTATCGGGATCTTTGATTGGCATATGTTTAACCTTATAAGTGTTTTTGAATTAGATAATTAAAATGAATGATGTTCGAATAGGTATAATGTGAGTTTTTTTAAACATAAACTAAAACACCAATGTTAAATTGGTTTGATTAGTACTCAATTGTTTGATACTAAAATAACTTATTTATCGATAAATAATATTAAGCAGGAAAATCCTATTTATCCTAACTATAAACTAGTAATTATTTTTTATAATCAATCTACGCGATCTGATTGAGATAATAAGAACGATAATTTGTACAAATAGAAAGGTATAAACATTTTTAATTTTGATGGAATTGGTTAAATGTTACTTTATGATTTTATTATAAGATTTACTAAATAAAATAAATAATTATAAATCAAACAATATCGTTTAAAACAATTCAAAGGATAGGATCATTATCACAATATTGGAGTGTAATAAAATGACGATTTTAAATACTAACCAATAACAAATATATTAACATTATATTTTTATTGTTTTTTATTCAATTTTTCGTGTTAAAAAGGTGGTGCAATAAAACAGAAAGTAGTCATTAAAGATAACGAATAATTAAACTAGGCATGCCATTAAACTAATAAATGATAAACAAAGCATATTATCTTTTAAGAAAAAAATTAAAGACAGCCAAAATATATAATGAAAATATTTTAAATTAAACAACTTCATGTTAAAGCAATTAGATAGGTAATATCAATTTTAATCACATAACAAAAAAGCCCGTCTATTGCTAGCGGGCTTTTTTATGCGTTTAAATTTTGATTATGGACTAATTATATATGCTTATTTGCGCAATGTCAAGCATTTTCACTGCAATGTTTAACATTTTTACTACTTTTATTGAAAAATGGATAAATATTTCCACCCACAAAACTTTGTGCCTGATTCAAAATATTGATAATGTCGTGAGGCCTTTTACCTATCGCTTTCGCTTGTGCATTACAAGACACATTCTTTAAGTAATACGCCACTAACACCGTCCATTGCACCGGATTAT